>DATAMU010000001.1:0-5687 GCA_036266605.1 Candidatus Acidiferrum sp.
GTGTCGGTAACCGTTCCTAAAATAGCGCCGGCATCCACCTGCGCGTGTGCAGGCATGCTGGTCAAGAATGTCAACAGGGCAGCCACTGCCAACGTCAGGGATGCTCGCCGAATCAACTCTGATACGGGCGTCCTTCTCATCGCAATTCCTCCTAATTCACTCGGGCCCGACTGCATCCTCGACAGCGGTAACACAATGATGGCGGTTTGCGGCGTGCCGTGGGGTTTGGCAAGGCGCAAACGCAAAAATGCGGCACAGGAGCGAAACCGCTCCGGCCGCTAAGAAGCCAAGATAACGCTTACTGGAGGTCCCCCGACACGAGGGACGAATGTAAACCGCTTCACCTTGACAGCCCCCAAACAACTTAACCGCTTAACCTAGTGTTCCTGAAATAGCATGCGCTCACTTTCATTGTCAAGTATTTTTTTTTCTTCTATACTGCGCGTTCTTTGATGCTGCACTCGGTCGAGGTTCGTCTTCCCTCTATGGCTCTTACCATTCGCGATGTCGCCAAGGCCGCCGGCGTATCCACCGCGACTGTCTCCAATGTCCTCAATAAGACGGGTAAGGTGGGCCGCCAGACGCATCACGTGGTTCTTTCCGCGGTCAAAAAACTCGGCTATTTCCCCAACGCGCACGCTCGCCATCTCGCCTCACGCGATAGCAAGACTCTCGGGATTATCGTTTCCGACATCGTCAATCCGTTTTTCCCTGAAGTCGTCAAAGGATTCGAGACGCGCGCCCGCCAACTCGGCTATGACGCGATCCTGAGCGACACCAACTACGAGCCGCGACGCACACAAGAAGCCGCCGAGCGCATGATGGAGCACAATGTCCGCGGCGTCGCCATCATGACGTCGGAAATCAGTTCGCGCCTGATCCAAGAACTCGCTCGCCGCCAGATCGCAGTCACGTTTTTGGACCTGGCTCCCGCGCGCGGCCACGTCAGCAAGCTTCGCATCGATTATTTTTCCGGCATGAAGCAGATCGTCGAATATCTGCACAAGATGGGGCATCGCCGCATCGCGTTCGTCGCCGGCCGCGCCAAGCTGAAATCCAACGTCGCGCGCCTCGAAGCTTTTGAAAAATGCATGCGCGATTTCGGACTCGAGCCCGGACCGGTGCTGACCGGCGACCTGCGATTCGAGGGCGGCCTCGCGGCCGGCGCCACGATTGCAAAGCTTTCGCCGCGCCCGACCGCGGTGATGGCCGTGAACGATTTAACAGCGGTCGGCGTGTTGAAGGGCCTGCTGAAAGCGGGACTCCGTGTACCCGACGACATTTCCATCACCGGCTTCGACAATACTCGGCTCGCGGAGTACAGCAACCCGTCGATCACCACCGTTGATGTCCATCGCGACATGCTCGGACAAATGGCCGCCGACGCGCTCCACGAACTTTCCGCCGCGTCGAAACCTCATGGCAGGGAATATCAAATTCCAGCAGAATTGATTCTGGGAGATTCGTCGGGACCCGCCCCAGCGGAATAGTTTGCGCCCGGCGAATATCGAACGATTGCGAATCCTTTTGAGTGAAGAGCGATGCGGTAGCGAAATGTTTCGCTGCGCGAGGGCCCTTGCGTTCACGGCCGCGATGCTAGCGACCACCGCGTCCACGCTGGGCGCGATGCCGCGCCAAACGGCTCAATCGCCGAGCGCGAAGCCATCGAGCGCCCCGGCCACGACCCGGTTGCCCACCGATCCCGCCAGCCAAATCGAAGCCGTGCGCAAAGCTTTCGACGCCAACCACGACGCAAAAGCTCTGCGCCTCGCCAACACATTCTCCGCACAGCAAAAAAACAACGCCGAATTCCACACGCAGCTCGGCGTCGTGCTAGCCACCAACAAACAATTCAAAGCCGCGCAGCTCGAGCTCGAAAAAGCCAACGCGCTCAAGCCGGACACGTTCGACATCCTCTTCCCGCTCGCGCAAACCTACATCCACAGCGGGAAAGACGCCGATGCCGAACTCGCGCTCAATCGCGCGCTGAAACTCCGTCCCGACTCGCCCGAAACGCAATACCTGCTCGGGGAAATCTATTTCCGCCAGAGTAAATCTTCCGACGCCCTCGACCTGCTCGTCCGCGCTCACAAAGCCGCGCCCCAAAATACCGACATCATCTTTCTGCTCGCGCGCGTCAGCATGAACCAGAATTATTTCGAAGACGCGATTCCGCTGCTCGAATCCGGTATCCAGCTCGCGCCCAAACGCGCCGATCTCCGCGCCGCGCTCGGCGAAAGCTATTTCATGGCGGGCAAAGACGAAAAGGCGATCGAGGTTTTCAAATCGCTCATCGAACTCGATCCCTCCGCCTCGTCCTACGCCTTCATGGGACTCTCCTATCGCCACCTCGGCCGCTTCGACGAAGCGCGCAAATATTTCGAGGCCGGCCTGAAAAAAGATCCGCACAACGCATCCTGCCTTTTCAATCTCGGCTTCATCGAAGCGCGCCAGGGAAACAAAACCCGCGCCGAAGAATTGTTCCAGCAGGCCTTGCGCTACAAGCCCGACATGCCCGAAGCCCTACTCGAACTCGCAAACCTGCGCATCGACGCGAAAAAATTCGACGCCGCCGCTACGCTGCTACGAAAATACGTCAAGGTGAGCGACAAACCCGCCGCCGGCTATTACAAACTCGCGATGGTCGAGCGCGATCTTCATCAAAACGAAGCCGCCGAGCGCGATCTGAACGTCTTTCAAACGCTTTCCAAAAACGCGGCACCCGGCCCGTATCCGTATCAAAATCTTTTCGACTACGTCGGCACCCGCTCCAATCTTTCCGAACACGATCGCGCCGAGCTCGACGTCAAACAGCTCACCGAAGAAATCGCCAAGCATCCCGATCAGCCGCAAAATCTCTATCTGCTCGCCGAAGCAAATCTCAAACTCGGCAACACAGCCGACGCTCGCCAAGCTATCACTCAACTCGACCAACTCAGCGCCGGCGATTTCCGCACGCAGGCCGGCGTCGGCGTTCTGCTAGCGCGTTATCGCCTCTACGACGACGCTATCGCGCATTTTCAAACCGCGCTGAAAGCCAATCCCGAATCCGACGACGCAAAATTCGATCTCGCCGACGCCTATTTCCGCAAAGGTCTTTATCAGCAAGCGCTCGATGCCGCGAATCAAGTCTCCGAAAAAAGCCGCCAGGACGATACCTATCTCGCGCTGCTCGGCGACATCTACACGCATCTCGGCGACACGGCGCGCGCCACCGAAATTTTCCGCGACGCGATTCATCGCAATCCAGACAACGATCAATACTATTTGTCGCTCGCGCTCGCGCAGTTGCGAGGCAAAGATCTCGATGGCGCCGCGGCAACGCTGCGGCAAGGGCTGGCACGAATTCCGTCTTCGGGCAAAATTTCGTGGGGGCTCGGCGTTGTCTCCGTGCTCGAAGGCAAAACGCCGCAAGCGGCCGAACGGCTCGAGCGCGCCGTCAATCTCCTTCCCGAGTGGCCGGGCAGCTACTCCACGCTCGGCATTTTCTACTATCAGACGGGCGAGATCGCGAAGGCCCGCGAGGTTCTTGCTCGCTTTAAGGGCAGCAACGCGGGCGGGCTCGATGTGAATCGAATCGAACAGGCGCTCGCCCAAGCGCCGGAGCGACCATCGACCTTGAACGAACCGATGCCAGAGAATGCCCGCATGCAATTTTTGCAAATAGCGCTCTCGGTCGCTGACCGCACGCTATGACGCTTCGCAAAAATTTCCGGCGAAGCACGCCTTTGGTAGCGCCGGCGTCTCGCCGGCTGTTTTCCCCAGCACCAGGCAGGGTCGCAACGTGGGCCGCACTCCTCGCGATCGCAGCAATCATCGCGATTCTCACTCCGCGAATTACAAACGGCGCGCACAAATTCCAATCGTCATCGTCGCACCGCGCACAATCCACCGCCAAACCGAAACCAAAGGCAGAAACCGCCGGCGCGCCCGCAATTCCAGTGAAATATGTGGATGTCCTCGCTCAAAGCGGAATCAACTTCGTGCAGGACTCCACGCAAACCGAGGAAAAATATTATCTGGAAACGATGGGCACTGGTGTCGGCTGGATCGACTACGACCAGGACGGCTTGCTCGATCTGTATTTTGTCCAATCCGCCGCCACGGACATTTACAAGCCGCCGCACCCACTGCGCTCCGCGCTCTATCACAACAACGGAGACGGCACGTTCACCGACGTCACCGAAAAAGCCGGCGTCGGCGGTGAAGGCCACTATGGCCAGGGCGTTGCCGTCGGCGATTTCGACAACGACGGCTGGCCCGATCTCTACGTCACCGGATACGGCAGCGCGATTCTCTATCACAACAATCACGACGGCACGTTCACCGACGTCACCGCGAAGGCCGGCGTCGCCGACGAAGGAAACTGGTCCACGAGCGCAGGCTGGTTCGATTACGACAAAGACGGAAATCTCGATCTGCTCGTCACGAATTACATCGAGTGGTCGTCGAAAAATAATTTGTGGTGCGGCGAACGCCGGCCCGGCTATCGCTCCTACTGCAATCCGGGAAATTACAAAGGCCAGAAAACGAAGCTCTATCACAACAACGGAAACGGTACGTTCACCGACGTCAGCGACGCGAGCGGTGTCGGCAAACCCGAATCAAAGGGAATGGGCGTCGTGCTCGCCGATTTCAACAACGATGGCTGGACCGATATCGCTATCGCCAACGACACGTGGCCAAATTTTCTTTTTCTCAACAAACACGACGGAACGTTTCAGGATGTCTCGCTCGTCTCCGGAATCGCCGCCAGCGAAGACGGCCGCTACGAGGCCGGTATGGGCATCGACGCCGCCGACGTCGATGGCGACGGCTGGCAGGATATTTACGTCACGCATCTCGATTTCGAGTTGAATCGTCTCTATCACAACAATCTCGGGCTGACGTTCGACGACTACACTTACAAGAGCGGGATCGGAAACAAAGCGATCACGCTCAGCGGCGTCTCGATGAAATTCGTCGATTACGACAACGACGGCTGGCCCGACATTTTGCAGCTCAACAGCGCGATGCTCGACAATGTGAATCTGTATCACGGCGAAGTGCAGTACAAAGAGCCGCTGCTGATGTATCGCAACATTGGTAAAGGACAATTCGACAAAGTTTCGGACAAGCTGGGTCCCGACTTCATTCGACCGATCGCAGGACGCGGACTCGCAACCGCGGATTATGACAACGACGGCGGCATCGACATCGTCACCAACAATCGCGGGGGCGCGCCAAGCTTGTTGCACAATGAAGGTGCGACTGCGAATCACAGGATCGAAATTTTGCTGATTGGAACGAAATCGAATCGCGACGCGATTGGGGCGGTCTTGAAGTTGACGGCGGAAGGCGTGACGCACACGGAGCAAGTCAAAGGTGGAATGGGTTACATGTCGGCGAACGATCCGCGCGTCGCGTTCGGCCTCGGCAAGCGCGCGAAGATCGAGTCGCTCGAAATTACTTGGCCGAGCGGGCAAATCGAAAAGCTCACAAATGTTCCGATCGACAGCATCATAACGGTGAAAGAAGGCGCAGGCATCGTGCTGCATCCGTTTCCAAAATTTTCGTCGAAGGCCGACGCAACAAAGAAGGCGGCCGCTCGGTAATGGACAAATTTCCACGGCGCAAATTTCTCGGCACGTCGCTGGTCGCGCTCGGAGGAGGCTTGCTTGAAGCGCTTGCGACCCCGCTGTGGAAGT
>DATAMU010000002.1:0-1571 GCA_036266605.1 Candidatus Acidiferrum sp.
AGATGAGGCGTCCTTCGTTGTCCATCCAGACGCCAAGAATTCCTGATGTGATCGAGGGCGGATCGTCGGACGTGACCACCCCTGGAATACTACCGTTCCAAAATTGATCTGCGACCAAGTTCTTTTGGCTCTGCCGATACCAGAAGTCGAGCAACGCCGGCCGTTGATACGGGAGCTTTCCCCAGTCGGCTTTCGGCTTGTCGTGACTCGAGACATAGTCGATGAAATCGCCGTCGTAGTCGAATCCCCAATCCCGGTCCACCGGCTTGGCAGGGTATCCAATTTTTGCGATGAGCTCCGCGGCGCGATTCGACAAGACCTCGGGCGATTTGCTTGGATGCACGCGCTCCAGCGCGTTTTCTTTGACGCCGAAGTAGAACAGCAGCAGAGTCCCGACCAGGATTGCCGCGAGAAATGAGAGCGCTACGCGAGGCGCTATGCCATCGTTTTCGCCGGCGGCCGCAACCATCTGCGGCGATGGTGTTTCCCCGGCGGCCAGCGCCGCGGCGAGCGGATCGCCACCCGGCAATGCGGCCGAAACCTGCAACGCCGACGCCGGCCGCAACACTGGATCGGTCGCGAGACACCGCAAGATCACGCGTTCGAACAACGGATCGATGTCGCGGACAATCGTCGATGGATTCGGAACGCGCGACTCTTCGCGCATGCGCATCAATTCCGGCAGCGTCGTCGCGTCGAACGCCCGCTTGGCGGTGATGATTTCGTAGAGGATCAGCCCGAGCGAGTAGATGTCGCTCTTGACCGTGACTTCCATCCCCCCAAGTTGTTCAGGCGCCATGTAGGCGGGAGTGCCGGCGCGAATATCAGCGCCTTCGATCATCGCTGCGATTCCGGCCAATCCAAAATCGGTGATGCGAACTTTGCCCGCGCCGTCGAGCATGATGTTCGCGGGTTTCAAATCGCGGTGAATGACTCCTTTGTCGTGAGCCGCAGCTAACCCAGCGCACATTTGTCGAGCGATTTCGGCGGCTTTGTCGGTCGAGAGCCTTCCGATGCGGCGCACGAGCGACGAGAGATCTTCGCCGTCCACATATTCCATCGTCAGAAACGTGATGCCGTCCATATCGCCGATGTCGAACATGCGGCAGACGTTGGGATGCGAAACCGTTCGCGCGATGCGAACTTCCGCGTGAAAGCGCGCGAGCGCTCCCGCATCCTTCGACACGCTCTCCGGCAAAAATTTGATCGCGACAATCTGGCTCAGTTTCAGATCTTCCGCGCGATAGACCTCGCCCATACCACCGCGTCCCGCAAGCGCAACGATGCGATAGCGATCCGCAATGATCTGTCCCGGAACGAAGCGCCCGCCTCCGATCGCATCGGAGCTTGAGAGCGTGCCTGCGGAAGCAGACGGGGGACCCGGCACTCGCGGCGTCGAATATTTCGGAATCGCGGGCGAACCGCCACCTCTGCCGCCCGAGCCGAGTCTCGGCGCAGCGGGAACGCGCGGTGCCGCCGAAGGAGTTCGCCCCTGTGTACCGGACGCGGGTGAATCCAACGTCACGCCATCGCTGATGTCAGGGCTGTTATCGAGCGTCGCGGCGTCTTTG
>DATAMU010000003.1:0-2678 GCA_036266605.1 Candidatus Acidiferrum sp.
CAGGCGCCTTTGCCCATGATCTGATTGACGGTAGTGTAGCCGATGATAGCGACGGCGAAAGAGATGATAAATGTCCACGAACCGCCGAAACCAGCGACAGCATCGGCGATGCGCTCGCCAAAGGTCATGTCTGCTTCAATCACCTCATTGGGATTCCGGCTCGCGCGGAGTCGCACGAGTTGCTGGGATGCGTGGAATTGCCGTCCGAGCACGGTGAGCATGTCCATGCCGGCGTGGGGCTTGCGCTCGATCAGCACCTGAATATCGTGGCGATCGACCTCAAGACAACGTGTATTTTCGAGCGCGACCGCGTTGGTCTGATGCGGCGTCTGTTCGAGCATCGACGCGAAGCCGAAAAATTCGCCGTGCGACGGCTCATCGACGACGACCTCTTGATGGTCCTCGTCGAAAATGGTGACGCGGACTTTGCCAGAAACCATCACGTAGGCGCGGCCACTGTTGTCGCCCATTTTGTAGATGCGCTGGCGCGGCGCGAAATCTTTGATTTCGACTTCGTTGGCCAGGACACAGATCTCGTCTTCGTCGAAAAGCGAGAATAGCGGCACAGAGCGAAGCGTTTCGGGACTGCATCCCATCGGAAATACCTCCGTAGGCTGGTGAAAAGTATGCGCAGCATTTCATAGATGCGTGCCTACGGGCAACTAAGCGCAGAGCGGGTGTCTCCGTTTTTACACGATATTCATGTTTGCGGACGGTTGTGGGCCAGATGTCAGATCGAGCGAAAATCGCGGGCGCAATCGGGGCAGGGGCAGATCTGGCGGAGATGATCGTAGCTGTAGATGCCGGTGGAGTGGCCGTCGTTGAAGGCGATGCTGATGGCGTAGTTGCCGACGGCGTTGGCGGTGCGTGCGGTGGTTTTTGGCTTGAACATGGGGAGTGCGGCCGATGACGCGGGGCCGGCTGATGCGAACTGCTCTTTGCGCGCGCGCTCGTCGTTGCAGGTGGCGCAGGGGCACTCGTCGCGGAGGAATGCGAAATCGTAGTGACTGGCGTGGCCGTCGGCCCAGGTGATGTCAACGCCGGCGCCGGTGGAGACGTGGATTTTCACGGCGGCGGGTTTTTTGCGGAGATCGATGGGAGAAGGCATGGAAGAGGTTGACACTCGACAGTTTAGAGTTGAAAGCAAACAAAAACAAAACCAGGAGAAAACCGGAAAGAACTATGCATCAGAAATTTGGCGGATCACGAATGACAGTCTCGGCTCTGCCACTTTGACTTTCAACTGTCGACGGTGGACTTCCCTTTCTCACAGCATTCGCCGGGCGGGATAGGATTTCCGTGCGGACAGGTTTTGGGATGGCCGAGGAAAGTGCAGATGCGCTGGTCGAGCTCGGGACTGATGATGTGTTCGAATTTGCAGGCTTGGTTGTGGGCTTCGGAATCTTCGACGGCGAATGTGTCTTTGAAAAGGCGCTCGGCGAGGCGATGGCGGCGGACGACGTCGCGGGCGCGGCGGGTGCCGGCGTCGGTGAGTTCGACGTGGCCGTTGAAGGACTGCACGAGTTGGAGATCGACCATGCGGCCGAGCATTCGCGCGGGGGATTCGTCGGTGATGAGTGGGAGGCTTCCCGCGGGACCGGTTGGTTGTAAAGCATCGACGAGGGCGGGCTTGCCTTCCTCGCCGAAAATCCAAATCTGTTCAAGGAGATGGTCGAAGCGGATCTGATCGTCGGCGGTGGGAGCGCCACTGCCGGCGCTGCAACAGTCGACTGTGTTTGCGAGCGGGCACAGCATCGGGTGATTCGGGCCTTGCAACAGGCTGTCGTAATGGAGACGGCCGTGTTGCAGTTCGATGCGACGATCGGCCTGGCGGGCGATGTCGGGATCGTGCGTGACCATCAGGATGGTGTGACCGGCGCGGTGAAGCTCGCGGAACAATTCCATGACGATGGTTTCGTTTTTCTCGTCGAGATTGCCGGTGGGCTCGTCGGCCAGAATTAATTTTGGCTGATTGATGAGTGCTCGAGCGATGGCGACGCGCTGCTGCTCGCCACCGGAGAGTTGCGCGGGGAGATGTGTGAGGCGGTCGCCGAGGCCTACGCGCTTGAGTGCTTCGGCGGCCTGCGATTCGTCGGTGATGCTGTGAAAGTACTGCGCGAGCATCACGTTTTCGACGGCGGTGAGATACGGGACGAGGTGGAATTGCTGAAAGACGAAGCCGACCTTTTCGGCGCGGTAGCGGACGAGTTGGTTTTCGGTGAGTTTGGCGAGGTCGGTGCCATCGACGACGACGCGGCCGGAAGACAGCGTGTCGAGGCCGCCGAGAACGTTGATGAGCGTAGTTTTGCCCGAGCCCGACGGGCCCATCAATGCGACCCATTCGCCCGAGTGAATGCTGAACGAAAGCGAATCGACGGCGCGCAATGCGCCGTACGTTTTCGTGAGCGACTCGATGGCGACTTGGGCGGTTTGAGTTTGCGTTTGAGGCGTCACGCCTCACCTCGAAATACCGACGCGGGACGAATACCGGCAAGCCGGCGCAGGGGATAGGCGCCAGCGACGGCAACAACAATCGTCAGAGCGACCACTACAGGATACACAATCAGCCGGGGCTGCGCGGCGACACCGAAGACGGCTTTGCCGAGCCAGACGCTCAGCGCGAGTCCTGCTGCGGCGCCGATGATGCCGCCGATTAGGCCGAGTGTCGCAGCTTCGGC
>DATAMU010000004.1:0-10838 GCA_036266605.1 Candidatus Acidiferrum sp.
CGGAAAATTATTCGCGCGTGTATTCGCTGACCACGGCTTGATCCTTGTCGACCCGCTAGATGCGCGGCTGCATCGCATTGCCGCTCCGGTGTACCGCAAAGCACTCGCAGAGCGCGCGACACTCAATGCGAAATTGCTCAATCGCGACAAAGAACTGCAAAACGCCGGCTTCGAGCCCCAGGTAAAAGTCACACCCGAAACGACACTGCTCTTCCAGATTCGCGACGGTATCCGTCAGCCGATCGTCTACCAAGCCAAGAATGGCGAGGAATCCGGCGTTTTCAAAATTGGCGATGCAACTCTGACCGAAGCGGAAGTTCTGCAACTTGCCGATTCATCGCCAGAGACTCTAAGTCCCAACGCATTGCTGCGACCTGTCGTCCAGGATTATCTTTTTCCGACGGTCGCGTTCTGCGCCGGCTCCGCTGAAATTTCATATCTCGCGCAATCCGAAGTGCTCTACAGCGATCTCCTCGGCAGAATGCCGGTCCTGCTGCCGCGCGCCGACTTCACCATCCTCGACGCAAAAGCCGACAAGCTGCTACAGAAATATCACCTCTGCATCGAAAATCTCTGGAGCGGTCCGCAACAACTTCGCAAGCAGATGGAGTCGGTATCGCTGCCGGCGGAACTCGGCGAGAATTTCGACAAAAAGAAAGCACTGATCGAGAGCACGCTCACCGAACTCGGCGCCGAGATTCAGAAGCTCGACGCTACGCTCGCCGGCGCGGTTGAGACGACACGCGAAAAAATGTCATTCCAGCTCAACAAGCTACGCGAAAAAACCGGCCGCGCGCTCGACGAGCGCGCCGGACTCATCGCCGAGCACAGCGACTTCCTCGAAAATCTTCTCTACCCAGACCGCGTCCTTCAGTCGCGCGATCTGAGCTTCCTGCCATTCCTCGCCCAGTGGGGAAGTGCCGGCCTCGAAGAACTCAAGACCCAAAGCTCCATCTCCAATCTACGAGAGCACCGCATCGCCCGCATCACGCAGTAACTTCCGCGACAAGCACATTCGCTATGTGAGTTTGGGAGCCATGGGGACCCCTCCCCCCTTTTTTGTGCAAGGATGTGATTCTAGGGCGGTTACGCTCGCAAGAATTGCAAGGATGTGATTCTAAAGCGGATATCCTCACCGTAGGACACCGGCGCATCGGCTAAGTCGCGCTTCATCAGCGAATTACGCGGCGCCCGAGTCGCCGCGTGCTTTCTTCAACTCTTCCATCACCGACTGCATCAACTCCTTCGCGTGCGTCAATTCCTGAACGACCATGCGCAAGTCCATCGCCGGCACCGCCGGATTGCGTTGGCTCGTGCAGTACACGCCATGTTGCCCGACGAGCACGAGCGCATTCGTCAGCCGGTCGAGCGACACCGCCAAACGGCCGCGGTCGCGCCCAAACATTTGCTCGTAGTGCTCCAACTCGTCTTTGTGCTCATCGAATGCAGAATTTTGCGGCATAGGTTTTTCGAAAAACGATCCAACTCCGGCGATTTCTCAACCAACTTTGCGGCTCATTTTCAGCCACTCCCTGATGATGATGTATCAGACACAAACAAGCCGCAGCTAACTTTACCGCAGAGGTACCGCATAACATAATTCGCCCTGGCCACTTGTGTGGTCATTTCGTTCGGTCCAGCGACACAGAAACAGCTAAATCGAGGCGCAATCCCTGAGTGTCTTGGGGGAAGGGATGAGCCGGAGCTAAACATGCGACGTTCCGACCTGGTACAGCACAAAGAGAAAGAGAAGGGCGCCACAACGCGCACCTCGCAGATTGTTTTTGGCGAACGGCAGCACTTGCTGCGCGTTTTGGATTCGCTGGAAGGGACCGAGCTTCCGATCGCGCGGATGCAGCAGGAGCGCCGCGTCCTCGAAGAACTGATTCACGCGCGAACTCGCGAACTGAACCAAATCAACACCGCTTGGGACGAAAAGATCGGCCTCGTATTAAGCGCCGATGCGAAGCCAGAAATGCTCGAAAAGCTGGTCAAGCAGGCTCCGCAAACCGACTTTTATCTGCTCCGCCTGATCAGCGAGCATCCGCGGGCGAATTCCAAGACTTTGAACAAGCTGGCGAAGCACCCCTACGGCGCGATTCGCGAGAACGTGGCGCGCCACCCGAACGCCGACGCGACGACTCTGACGTGGCTGAGCCGCGATCGCAGCCAACCGCTGTGGTATCTCGTGGCTTTCAACCCGAACACGCCGACGGTCCTTCAACGACGCTTGCGCGACCGCCTGAAGCGCCTCGGAGAGAATCAGCTCTCGAAGTAGCCGGAGCCATTGTGCATCACTTCCTCGTGCCGTAGAGCTGGGGAGCGAGTTGGGAGGGTGCGACTTCAGTCGTGCCGTAATCCAGCGCGTAACAGCGGCTTTAGCCGCTGAGGGAATGAAGAACTTCAAGAAAGGGCGCGGCTTTCGGCTGCGCCCTTTCCTTTTCCACAGAGCCATTCTCAGCCTAAAATGCCCTGTTGACATACTGAACTGAACCGTTTAGTATGCGAAATTCCTGACCATGACCGTGCGTAGCAGTGAGGACATCCCGCGAAGAGCCGGTGTCCCTGGCACGGCCGTTCCGATTGCCCCGGAGGATTGCTTCTCGATGATCCGTGTACAAAACCTCGTAAAGAAGTTCGGTGATTTCACGGCAGTAGACAACGTGTCTTTCGAAGTGGCTAAAGGCGAAATCTTCGCCTTTCTTGGCCCGAACGGCGCCGGAAAAACAACAACCATCAAGATGCTGACGACTCTGCTGGCCCCAACGGCCGGCACGCTGGAGATCGACGGCATGAATCCCGTCGAAAAACAGCATGAAGTACGCCAGCGATTCGGCATCGTGTTTCAGGATCCGAGCCTCGACCAGGATCTGACCGCGATGGAAAACATGGAGCTGCACGGCGCGCTGTACCACGTCCCGCGCAAAGTCCGAAAGCAGCGCACCGAACTCCTGCTGAAACTCTTCGAGTTGTGGGAGCGCAAAGACAACCTCGTAAAAACATTTTCGGGCGGCATGAAGCGCCGTCTGGAAATCGCGCGTGGATTCTTGCACACGCCGAAAATCCTCTTCCTCGACGAACCGACGCTGGGCCTCGATCCGCAGAGCCGCAATCAGCTCTGGACTCACGTCAAGAACCTCAATCAAAACGAAGGCGTCACCGTGTTCTTGACCACGCACTACATGGACGAAGCCGACCGTGTAGCGCAACGCATCGCGGTCATCGACCACGGCAAAATCGTCGCGATCGGCTCATCAGCGGACTTGAAAGCACAAACGAACACCGAATCGCTTGAAGATGCATTCCTCTCGCTCACCGGCACGGCAATCCGCGACGAAACCGCCGGTTCAGCGGAACAAATGCGCCAAGTCGCAAAGATGTGGAGGCGATAGATGGAACCGATCTACATGTTGTGGCTCCGCGAAGTAAAGCGATACACGCGTTCGAGGCCGCAAATTCTGGCGTCACTCGGACAGCCGTTGCTGTATCTCCTCGCGCTTGGATTCGGCCTCGGCGCCGTATATCAAAAGGCGAACGGCGGCTCGTATCTGCAATTCATCTCGCCGGGAATCATCGGCATGGCGGTCCTGTTTTCGTCGGTGTTCTCGGGAATCGCACTGCTTTGGGACCGGCAATTCGGCTTCCTCAAAGAAACACTCGTCGCGCCGGTGCCGCGGCTCGAAATCATGATCGGCCGCACGCTCGGCTCGGCCACAACGTCGATGATTCAGGGCCTGCTCGTGTCGGTGGTCTGTCTGATCGCGGGATTCCGGCCGATCAGCCTGACTGCGATTCCAGTGGCATTATTTTTCCTGCTGCTGATCGCGGTTTTATTCGCCGCACTGGGCACAACGATCGGATCCGTAATTCCCGACATGCAGGCATTTCCCATCGTGATGAACTTCCTCGTCCTGCCGATTTTCTTCCTGTCGGGCGCGTTGTTTCCGCTCGATACGTCGCCAAAGGCCCTGAAAATCATCTCGGCATTCGATCCGCTCTCGTACGGCGTTGATGGCATGCGCTACGCGTTGATCGGCCATTCGCACTTTGGTCCACTGATCGACGTCATCGTGTTGTGCTGCGTCGCCATCGTCCTCCTCTGCATCGGCGCCTGGCGATTCTCGAAGATCGAGATTTAGCTGGCCACCACCAACCGAACCGAGACCACACCATGCCACGAGGCCTCAGCCAACGCGCCCATCAAAAAGTGCTCGAAACCGCCGCCGAGCTATTCGCCGACCGCGGCATCGACACCACCAGCATGGACGCGATCGCCGCAAAATCTGGCGTCAGCAAAGCCACCATCTACAAACATTGGGCCGACAAAGACGCGCTTTGTATGGAAGTGATGATTTACTTGCAGCGCCTCGACGAAGGCCCTCCAAAACTCGACAGCGGCGACTGGAAAGCCGATGCGGTGGCGTTTCTGACCTACGAAGCGCCGCCGCGCACCGAAGCCATCAAGCGCCGCTTAATGCCCCATTTGATCGCCTATTCGGCGCGCAACGAGGAGTTCGGCCGCGCCTGGCGCGCTCGCGCGATGGAGCATCTCCGCGGCGGCCTAAAGGAACTGCTCCGCCGCGGCATCGACCGCCAAATCTTCTCCCCGTTGCTCGACGAAGAACTCGCCGTCGCGCTGCTTCTCGGACCAATGATGTTCCGTCATATCTTCCGGGGTTCGCTCGACAAGGAATGGTTGGCTCGCGGCGCTGTCGAAGCCTTTTGGCGCGCCCATGCACGCAGTCCGAAACCATCCCGCGAAACCTCGTCCGGATCGACTGAAGTGAAATCCACGAAACGATCAAGCCACAAATCCAACACCAAGCCCACGCCTGCACACTGAGCCCGCCCGCACGATTTCTCAAGCCGCACAGTTCAGTTTTCATTCCGATATGCGAACCCGCGTAATCGGGTGTACAGTCCTCCCCGTTTGTCGAGGCTACAGGGGGCTTTGATGATCGGAACCCACGTGTGTGTCCGCATCACCGTAACAAATTCTGCAACGAACGGACATCGCGGTCTTCGCGCGCCGCTTTTGGCAATGATCACCCTAGCCTTGGCGTTTCTTGCGCAGCCAGCGTCCCGCGCCCAGACTCACGACGCCACCAAGCCGAATCCCGCGATCCCCGAAGCAAAAGTAAAATCCCGCGCAAACGACCTCCTCAAGCAAATGACGCTCGACGAAAAGATAGCCCAGCTCGTCCAACTCCCGGGCTTCCCGATTGCCGAATTCGCCGCAAATTCCGACGGCCTCAAAGCCGAGCAAATCATCGAACAGCGCGGCGCCGGCTCGATGCTCTGGGTCTCCGATCCCAAAGAAATCGACCGCTACCAGCACATCGCCGTAGAAAAATCCCGTCTCCACATCCCGATTCTCTTCGGCCTCGACGTCATCCATGGATATCACACGATTTTCCCGTCGCCGATCGCCACCGCCTCATCATGGGATCCCGCAATGATCGAGCAAGCCCAATCCATCGCCGCCAAAGAAGCCCGCGCCATCGGCATCACCTGGACATTCGGCCCCATGGTCGATATCGCTCGCGATGCCCGCTGGGGCCGCATGATCGAAGGCGCCGGCGAAGATCCATATCTCGGCTCCGCCGTCGCCCGCGCGCAAGTCCTCGGCTTTCAGGGCCGGGAGTGGGGCAGCCCCGACCACGTCCTCGCCACCGCAAAACATTTCGCTGGATATGGCGCAGCCGACGGCGGCCGCGATTACGACGCCTCCTACATCCCTGAAGAACTCATGTGGAACGTCTATCTTCCTCCGTTCAAGGCCGCGCGTGATGCCGGAGTCGCCACCTTCATGAGCGCCTACATGGATCTCAACGACGTCCCCGCCACCGGCAATCGCTGGCTCCTCCGCGACGTCCTCCGCTCCGCCTGGGATTTCAACGGTTTCGTCGTCAGCGACGCAAACTCGGTTCACAGCCTCATCACTCACGGCTACGCCAGCGATTCGCAAGACGCCGCACAAAAAGCCTTCAACGCCGGCCTCAACATGGACATGGCTAGCGGCACCTATCTGAAATGGCTCGCTCCCGAAGTCAAAGCCGGCCGCGTGAGAGAAAAAGAAATCGACGACGCCGTGCGCCCGATTCTCGAAGCGAAAATCCGCATGGGCCTTTTCGAGCATCCCTACGCCGATCTCTCAAAGTCCGAGCAAACTCTGAACGCGCCTGAATCGCGACAAGCCGCCCGCCGCGCGGCCCAGCGCTCGATTGTCCTTCTCCGCAACGAAGGCGACATCCTCCCGCTCGACAAATCCGGCGCAAAAACTAAATCCATCGCCGTCATCGGCCCGCTCGCTGAAGAGCCCGACAGCATGATCGATATGTGGGGCGCGATCATGCTCGCTCCTGGCAAAACTGTCGGCGCGCTGCAAGGCATCCGCGACAAGGTCGGCAGCGGCATAAAAGTCGAATACGCACACGGCCCGAACGCACACCGCCTCATCCCATCGCCATTCGAAGGTCTCCCGATCATGAAGCTGAAAGAACAGCCCGATCAAACCGACGCCGAAGTGAAAAAATCCATCGACGATGCTGTCGCCGTTGCGCAACGCAATGATGTTGTTGTGATGGTCCTCGGCGAAATCGGTCTGCAAAGCGGTGAAGCCGCCTCGCGCTCCTCGCTGCGCCTTCTGAATGGTCAGGAAGAATTGCTGGAGGCGGTCACTGCCACAGGCAAACCAGTCGTGTTAGTTCTCGTCAACGGCCGCCCGCTCGACATCAGCTGGGCCTCCGAGCACGTCGCCGCAATCGTTGAAGCCTGGTATCCCGGCGTCGAAGGCGGCAATGCCATTGCCGACATCCTCTTCGGCGACGCAAATCCCGGCGCGCATCTTCCGGTTAGCTGGCCGCGCTCTTCCGGCCAACTCCCGCTCTACTACAACCACAATTTGACGCAGGCGCCCGAATCCGCACCCGATTTCAAATCGCGCTACTGGGACATCAAGAGCACCCCGCTCTATCCCTTCGGCTATGGCCTGAGCTACACCAAGTTCAGCTACGACAATCTGAAGTTGAGTTCGAAAGAAGCCAGCGTAAACGGTGGGAGAATCGAAGTCAGTGTGGACGTTTCAAACACCGGCGGTCGCGCAGGCGACGCCGTCGTCCAACTCTACATCCACCAGCGCGCAGGCAGCGCCAGCCGCCCGGTGCGACAACTCGAGGGATTTGAACGCGTCGCACTCGAAGCAGGCGCGAAGAAAACCGTGCACTTCACGCTCGGCAAAGACGAACTCGAATTCTGGAGCCCCCTCGAAAAGAAATGGGTCGTCGAACCCGAACACTTCGACCTCTGGATCGGCAACGACTCCGCCGCCCAACTCCACGACGAATTCCAATTAACCCGGTAGCGCCGGCGTCCCGCCGGCTGTTTTCGTCAACCTTCACGCCGAAATGCCCGGTTCATCGCGATCGCTCCCAACCGCGATCATGTACGGGCGCAAGACTCCTGCGCCCCAGCTTGCCCGGACGTCAACCTCTACCGCGGTCTGTTTTTTCTTTTCTTCCGTGCGCTCTAATGCACGGTCACCGTAACCGTCGATTTCGTCTGCCCAAACGCATTCGCCGCATAAATCGTATACGTCGTCGTCGCCGTCGGCTTCACCATCACACTCGACCCTCTTACCGCTCCCACCTGCGGCGAAACAATCACATACCCCGCCCCAGTCTGCACCCACGACAAAGTCACTTGCGTCCCGCTCGTCACAGACGTAGAACTCGCCGTAAACGACGTCACCTTCGGCGCCGCCCCGGTCGGCACATTCGCAGCCGTATAAACCGTCGTCATCTTCACCACTTCAAAATCCGAAGCCGTGATCGAATCCAAATTATGCAGATCGTCGTTGTCCCATCGCTCGTCCGGCGCACCGCTGATGTACATCGACGACCCATTATCCGCCATGATGATTCCGTACTTCTTGAACGCCTTCAGAATCACCTGATTCTTCGCAGAGAATCCCGAAATGTTAAAACTCGCCTTCAGCCGCAGCTTCATCCCCATCGGAGCCGCCAGCGCATTGCTCGAGTTCGCTGCCCAGTGCGATGCCGGCGGCACAAACGCCTCTCGGCTGTGCTGCAACGTGAACCGAATCGCGTGATTGATCGCTCCCGCCGCAACCTCGTCATAGCGCACAAGCCCCGGAAAAATCGGCAGCCCCGCCGCATCCGCTGAAGTCCACGTGTACGGCCGCTGCTCGTTCCCCAGCAGATCCCAAACCGCTGCAGAATCCGCATTCCAGCTCGACGCTTGCGGATACGAGCTATCCGTCTCATACAAAAAGCAATTCGCCGTGTCGAGCACGAGCACGTGCCGGTCGCCCGTCCCTGGATTCGGATACCCCTCGATCGGATCGTTCAACGCAATCGGCATCGGACCCGGATCGCTCTCATCCCCATACGCCGTGAAATTGACCGGAATCTGCGCCTGCTGCGCGCTCGCCACCGTATACGGAATGCCGATCGTCGATCCTTGATATTGCCCCTGCCCGAAATCCATGTGCAGCCCGATCGAGCCGCCGATGAAATTGATGATCGCCGTCGAATTCGGATCGACCGCCGCCGTGGAAACATCCTGATTCCATCCGCTCGCCGGCGAAAAGGGAACAAATCCATTCAAGCTCGCGCCCTGCCCGATCGACATCTGGCTGCATCCCGAAGCCTGCTGCGACGCACCAATCTGAAAATTCACACTATTCGAACTGCTGCTGCCCGGATCGGGATTTACCACCGTCACCGAATATACGCCCGAGGTCGATTCGCTCCCGCTCGCCGTCAGTTGTGTCGCGGAAACGAACGTCGTCGTCAGCGGCGTATTCCCCAGCATCACCGTCGCGCCCGAAATAAAGTTTGTCCCCGTGAGCGTGATCGAAAAGCTGCCGGTGCCAGTGCTCGCTGGATTCGTCCCGCTCAATGTTGGCGTCGGATTCAAAATCGTCACCGCGCTCGACGCGCTCGCCGAAGTCACGGCCGCGCTCGTCGCGGTAATGGTCAATGCATTCGGATTGGGCAGGGAAGCCGGCGCAGTGTAGTTCCCACTTGTTGAAATCGTCCCCAGCGCGGCGGAGCCTCCTGCCGTTCCATTCACGCTCCAGCTCACCGCCGTATTCGAGTTCCCGCTAACCATCGCGGTAAATTGCGCCGTATCGCCGGCCCGGACGTTTGCGGTTGACGGCGTAACTGTCACTGTCGTCGAACCCGAGCTCGAAGACCCAGGATCAGACGGCGATGTAGGTGTGGTCGTCGTCGTTTTCGCAATTCCGCCGCATGCGCACGCCACCAGCGCGAAGAGAATCGGCAACATTTGCGCCGCCTGCACTCCGGAACGCTTCGAACGGTTCGCCGAACGCATCGTTGGAACACACCTCGGATGGATTTATCCCTGCCTGCATTTTCGGATTTGTGCTCGTATATCGGCTACTGGACAAAGGGATAGCCGTGGGCCAGTGTCCCAAACGCTAAGAAATCAAAACGAAAACCTTGTAAAATCCCGCCCATTGCGATGCGATGTATACGCCTTTCGGCGACCACGATTTCACGCCGCATCTACGCGAACACCGCGTACTTGTGTTTCGTGTAGGGGCGCAGCACGCTGCGCCCCAGCTTGCCCGGGCCGAAACACGCAGGGGACTCTCGATTGACCGCCCAAACTGTCACTCATGCTCGCTTACGATAGCGCCCTAGCCGCCGCCCGCCGCTTCCTCGGACGCCAGTGGAAACACTCCCTGTACATCTCCGGAGGCCTGCTGCTCCCTTGTTTCTGGCAGCGTCACATCGAAGCCGGCGACCTCGGCAGCCATCTCTACAATGCCTGGCTCGCCCAACTGATCGAAAAAGGCCAGGCGCCCGGCCTCTACTTTGCGCGGCAATTCAGCAACGTCCTTTTCGATTTTTGGCTGCTCCACCTTTCCAGCTTCTTTGGATTTTGGATCGCCGAAAAAGTCGCCGTCTCGCTCTGCGTCCTGACTTTCTTCTGGGGCGTCTTCGCGCTCGTCAGTGCGGTCGCCGACGACTCGCAATGGCTGCTCATACCGTGCATCGCCACGCTGGCCTACGGCTATGTGTTCAATATGGGCTTCATGAATTATTACGTCTCGCTCGGGCTCGGCGCGTTCGCGCTCGCTCTCGTGTGGCCCGTCGCGAAGTGGGAAGGGAAGGAAGCCGACTGGATCGTCGCAGCGTTAGTGCTGATTGTAGCGTGGCTGGCCCACCCGATCGGCTGCCTCTGGGCCATCGCCACCATCGCCTATATCGCACTGAGAAATCGTCTGGAAGGCTGGAGCAAGCTCGCCGTTCCCGGTGGCGCCGTCGTTCTGCTGCTCGGCTTTCGTCTCTATCTCCATCATCGCGTCGAACTCGCCGCTGATTGGAACAGCGGCCTGCCATTCTGGCAATCCAACGGCGCCGATCAACTCATGGTCTACGGTGACCGCTACGAAACGCTGGCCTGGGTCGCTCTCGCGTTCGGCGTCCTCTGCCTTTTTATCGAAGTCCTGCGCAATCTCCGCAATGACTGGTGGTGGCGCGATTTGGCTCTTCCCGTCGAGCTGTACTTGCTTTCATTTTTGGCCGTTACGACCTTCCCCGAAAATTTCCGCGTGTCGATGTATGCCGCCTGGATCGGCTTGCTCGTATCGCGGCTCACCGCGATCTGCGCCATCTTTGGCATCGCGATCCTCGGCCGCGCCCAGTTGCGCCAGTGGACTATCGCCGGCTTCGCCACCATCGGCACAGCCTACTTCGTTCTACTCGGCATCGACGCCCACTCCTTGGCTCAACTCGAAGCCAGCGCGGAAAAAATCCTCGCAACTGTCCCAGCCGAGACCCGCA
>DATAMU010000005.1:0-3235 GCA_036266605.1 Candidatus Acidiferrum sp.
ACCGCATACTTCGGCCGCGGCATCCCGAGTTCAAAAACTAGATGCTCGTTCGTCGGCTGGACGTGATGCCGAATGCCTGCATCACGCAAAATGTGGATCACTTCGCTCACCGCCAACGGGTCGCCGCCGCGCCAGGCAACCACAATTTTCTCCTTCCGCTGGCGCTCGTCCAACGGATGCCCGCGCAATTCCTCCGGCACAAGCTCGATACTGCAAACGCTGCACATCGCGTGGCTATCCGGATATTCCGCATCGCAAACAGGGCAATATTTCATCGAATTCCACTCTCGAGCCTCTCGGCGCCTGCATTCCCCGCGCCGTTTTTGTAGAGGCGACTTTACGTCGCCATCTTTTCTTCTCCACCGAAACTGAACCAACCTCAAATCCGCTCAACCGCCAGCGCCACCGCATTCCCCCCGCCCAAACAAAGCGCCGCAACCCCCCTCTTCAAATCCCTCCGCTGCAACTCATACAGCAGCGTCACCAAAATCCGCGCGCCGCTCGCACCGATCGGATGCCCAATCGCCACCGCACCGCCGTTCACATTCACCTTCTCCGGATTCAGCTTGAGCTCGCGCGTCACCGCAATCGCCGCCACCGAAAACGCCTCGTTCAATTCCACGAGATCGACGTCCTTCTCGCGATCCCAACCCGTCTTCGCCAAAAGCTTCTCCACCGCCTCGACCGGCGCCATCATCACCCACTTCGGCTCCACGCCGCTTACTGCCTGAGCCACAATCCGCGCCATCGGCTGTTTGCCGAGCCGAGCCGCATTCCGCTCGCTCGTCACAATCAACGCCGCCGCGCCATCATTCGTCCCCGGCGCATTCCCCGCTGTCACCGTTCCATCTTTCTTGAACGCCGGCTTCAGCTTCGCCAGCACATCCGTCGACGTGTCCTCGCGCGGCGACTCGTCATACTTCACCACCACCGGATCACCCTTCTTTTGCGGCACTTCGATCGGTAAAATCTGCGCCTCAAAAAAACACGACTTCCGCGCACGAATCGCCTTCTGGTGACTCTCGAACGCAAACCGATCCTGCTCCTCGCGCGAAATCCCATACTTCTCCGCCACCAGCTCGCCCGTCATCCCCATGTGAAAATTTTCGTACGAGTCCCACAGCCCATCGTGGATCATCGAGTCGATCAATTTCCCATCACCCAACCGATACCCGCTCCGCGCCTGCGGCAGCAAATACGGCGCATTCGTCATCGACTCCATCCCGCCCGCAACCACGATCTCCGACTCGCCCAGTTGCACAGCTTGCGCGGCCAGCCCAACCGCCTTCAGCCCCGACCCACAAACCTTGTTGATCGTCAGCGCCGCAACCCTCGGATCGCATCCGCCCTTCAGCGCCGCCTGCCGCGCCGGATTCTGCCCCAGCCCCGCCTGAAGCACATT
Organism: Candidatus Acidiferrum sp.; assembly: GCA_036266605.1. Taxonomy (GTDB): domain Bacteria; phylum Acidobacteriota; class Terriglobia; order Acidiferrales; family UBA7541; genus Acidiferrum. The sequence goes on from DATAMU010000005.1 coordinate 1,403, forward strand.
CCCAAGAATCGCCTCGTCGATCTGCTTCGCATCAATCCCCGCGCGCCGCGCCGCCTCGGCAATCACCTTCGCACCCAGCTCCGGCGCCGTAAACGACGACAGCCCACCCTGAAATTTCCCCACAGGCGTGCGAACAGCCGACAAAATGACAGGCGTTTCCATGACGAAAACCTCCGAATCACCATTATACGAGATCGCCTGATCCGCCGCAGAAACGCAAAAAGGGCGCCGAAATGGCGCCCTTCCATCGAATCCGTAGGGGCACGGATCGCCGTGCCCTTCCGATCTCACTTCACTGCGACCGCGAAACCTACGCGTTCGCCGGCTTCCCCATCTGCCCTTCATCCGCGCTCGGCCCATACAACCCCGGCACCGGCACATCGAGCATCCGGAAATACACCGTCAACTGCCCGCGATGATGAATCAGGTGATTCATCACCATCCCGCGCAGCACCGCCACACGCGGCATCGTGAAAATCGCCTGCCCGCCCATCAGCAAGCTCCAATTCGCCATCAAATCCGCATCGCTGACCTTCTCTAACGCAGCGCGCGCTTCAGCCGCATCCTTGTCGAACTGCGCCAGCGCCTGCTTCGCATTGTCGGCCTTCGGCATCTCCGGCCCTTTGCCATCCTTCGGCGCGATATCCAAATTCTCGGTGTTGATCGTCATCGTCGCCCAACCCGGCAACGTCGAAATGTGCCATGCATACCAGCCCACAGTTCCCGACTTCTCGTGCGGCTTCCAATTCCACTTTTCATCCGGCACGCGCTCCAGCACTTGGCGCGTGCTCTTCATCTCCTGATCAAATTCCGGCAGCATCGATTGTCCAATCGTCATGATCGAAATCCTCCAGCTTCGAGATAGGGACTTGGCAGAACGAATCTTAGGCGAACAAAAGGCGAAATGTCAATGGCATTTCTTCGCCTGCCCTGCCTCTAGACGGCTCTCCCCAACTTCCGTTTCAGGCCGCTTCGGCTCTTGCGCCTCTTACCCTCTCTCCTCAACAATCCATCTATGCCACACGAATTTTCGACCTTCTACATCCAGGATTCCCTCTCGCTCTTTCGCTACTACAAAACACTTGCCGAGCGCGCCATGGATCAATGCCCCGACGAATATCTCTTCGCCGCGCTCGATCCTGAATCCAACTCCATCGCCATCATCGTCAAACACATGGTCGGCAACATGCGCTCGCGCTGGCGAAACTTTCTCACCACCGACGGCGAAAAACCCGATCGCAATCGCGACACCGAATTCGAAGACGCTCCGAAATCTCGCGAAGAGCTCATGGCCATCTGGGGTGCCGGCTGGAAGTACGTCTTCGACGCGCTCGAATCTCTCCAAGAAAGCGATCTCGGCCGCGAAGTGATGATCCGCAACGAACCGCACTCGGTCATGCAAGCCATCAACCGCCAGCTCGCCCACTATTCCATGCACATCGGACAAATCGTCTTCGCCGCCAAACACATGACCGCCGCCAAAACCGGCAAATGGAATTCGCTCAGCGTCCCCCGCGGCCAGTCCGCCCAATTCACCGCCGACGTCGCCGCCGGCAAAAAATCCCAGCGCTAACTCACACCCTCGCCCGAAATTCGTAGGGGCACGGCATTGCCGTGCCCGTCTTCCGCTCATTCCATCGAACCGCACGCCGTTCTACAGCATTCATCCGATTTCACTCTGCTATCACCTCGCCGACACTGCCGCAGAACTCGCAGCGAAAAGAGGCCCGATGAGCGAACTTCCCGTAATGAGCGAAGTGGTTTTCGACGTCACCAAAGAAACCAACGGCGGTTACGACGCCGAGTCCACCACCGAAAATCTCTCCGCCTAAG
>DATAMU010000006.1:0-3476 GCA_036266605.1 Candidatus Acidiferrum sp.
GTAATCGTTCGTAATTTGTTCTAAACGTGACAAGTTTTCTGTTACGCCCCGAAAAGTATTAATTGCTTCTAACCTCGCCAGGATTCCGCCCAAGACTTTTCACGCAAATCTGGTCGGCTACATGCAAACGCTACACGTAAGCCTTGGCGCGTTCACATCGCGCAAGAATCGAGGGCATTCGTGCAGCAAGTGCCACAGCTCAAATCTAGTTCTCGCTCCGCTGGAGCGAACGGGTGTGCCGGTGGCAAACACGAGCGCGCGTTAGCGCTGTATGCCGAGGGCCAATTCGAATCCGCCGTGGAACTTTTGCGCCAGGCACTGCTCGAAGCGCCATCCTCTGAAATCGCCAACGACATGGGAGCGGCCGAGCTTGCTTGCGGCCGGCGCGAGCAAGCGCTCTCGCAATTCTTCCTGGCGAACTCGCTCGATCCGGAAAACGTCGAAGTCGCGGCAAATCTCGGCACCCTGCTGGCGCACATGGAGCGGCTTCGTGAAGCCATTCCATATTTGCAGAATGCCGGGTCTCAGGCAAAAGATCCCGATCAACGAAAAACACTCAGCACACTGCTAGCGAAGTGCGGCCAAAAACTCGCGGACCGCGTGCTTCAGGAGGCGGGGGACGCGCGGCAAAATAATACCCAGGCAGGTGGGCGCCAAGCTGCTCCTGCGCCTCCAGCGCAACCTGCCACTCCGACGATTCGGCCGCCGGTGTACATGGGCGATAACATCGCGCTACTCTGCACGACGAACTACAACAAGATGTTCGTCGACACGCGCGATCTCCTCATCGCGCCGTGGCTGTTGATACACGGCGAATGGGAGCCCGAAGAGACCGAACTCGTAAAAAAGCTGATTCGGCCGGGAGACATCTTCGTCGATGTTGGCGCCAATCTTGGCTACTACTCACTCCTCGCTGCCCGTGTCGGGGCTTCGCATGTTTACGCGTTCGAAGCGCAGCCCAGCACATACGAACTCCTCGGCAAAAACGTGATCATCAATTGGATGACGAAGTTCATCACGTACGAGCACCTGGCGGTCTACAGTCACACGGCCGATCTAGAATTTTTTGTGCGTGACCACTATCCCGGAAACAGCAGCCTCGGCTACACGGCGCCCGATCAGCTCGAGAAATGGTTCGACACAAGCACCGCAGTCAAAGTGCACGCGGTCTCGCTGGACGACTACTTCGCCGATAGACCCGGCAAGATCGACTTGATCAAGGTCGATGTCGAAGGCGCCGAACCTGCGGTCTTTGAAGGCGCGCGCCAAACACTGGAAAAGAATCGAGACATCAAGATTCTATGCGAGTGGAGCCCCGATCAAATGGCGACCGCGCGGCAGGATCCCGCGCGCCTCGTCGATTTTTGGGCGGAGCAAGGTTTTCGCGCGCACGTGCTTCACACGGGACTGAACGAAGTGCCACTACGTTCTTTGCTTACCAGCGGCTACCAGAATCTTTTGCTCTATCGGTAGACGGGAACAGCGGGAACAGATTTCTTGTTGCGTGTCTCTGTAAACTGAAGAGTCGGCTCGGAATCCGCGCGCTGCGCGCGGCGCGACAGCGTCTGCTTGTAGAACCTGAGCGTGCGGTTGATCAGTGCCTCTCGCGTGTAATGTTGTTCATACCGCTCTCGTCCCGCTTTCCCTAGTTTCGCTCGCATTTCAGCATCCTCGAGCAGCGCACCGATGGCAGCTATGAGCGAGGGAACATCACCGGACTCGGCAAGCAATCCTGTAACGCGGTCTTCGACAACTTCGCTCATACCGCCGGCACGACAACCCACGACTGGCTTGGCGAACATCATCGCTTCGAGAAACACGAGACCGAACGATTCGTAGCGCGAAGGAGCGACAAAGATGTCGCAGGCTTGGAGTTGTTGTTCCAGCAGCGCGTCAGAAACTTCGCCGGTGAAGACGACTCGTTCTAAAACTTTTGAGCCGCTATGCCGCGAACGAAACGTTCCGCCAAGGGTCGATCCGTCAGGCAGCGTGCGGTCTTCGCCTACGAGGACAAATCGCGCGAACGGATACTTTTCACAAAGCGCAGGAATCGCCGCGAGCAAGACATCCGTTCCTTTGCGGCCCTCGAATCGACCGGCATATAAGACCGTGACGAGGTTCGTGTTTCCCGCGCGAGTCGATTGTAAGCTTGCGGCGCCACGTCGAGCTCGATCTTCCATCCCGTGGGGTAGAATCGCGATGCGTTCGTCTTCGAGCCTGAAATCATAAAATCGCGCCATCGTCTCGATGACCGCTTTGCTGTTCGCGCGCACGGCATCCGCGTGAGCCGCAACAAATTTTTCTGCCTCGGCAATCTCCTCGTAAGCCTGCGTTCTGGCGGGAGTCATGTTCGCTTGCCAGTCGGGATTCGTCTCGATCACTTTCTTGATTGGCGTGTGCAAGCTTGTCACGATGCAGAATTTGCTGGATAAAATCGTCGCTAAACCTTCGAGGTCCCAGATCGGGGCTTCCACGATGTCGATCGGATGCATTTCGTTGAGTCGCTTCAGTTCGCGCACCATTCGGGCCGAATGCCGCCATATATGAGGGGGGACTTTCACATCATTTGGCGGAAGGCCTTCATCGCGGTCTTCGATCATTCGATGTACCCAAACACCATCCTCAAAATCGACAGTGTTGGCGGCGCTTCCTGATGCGGCTCGCGTCAGAACATGAACGTTGTGCCCACGTTCCGCCAGCCCTCCTGCCAGATCACGCGTCAGCCGGCCTATGCCACCGATCACTCCTGGTGGATATTGCTGGCTCAAAAGAGCAATTGTCAGTTTTTCGCTCTTTGGCAAAACGATTGGACACGGCTTGAATTCACCGGTGCGTGTGGAAACACCGCCTTTCCAAATCTCGACGTCATAGGCCACTCCGCCGCGCAGTTCCGAAGCGACGGCCGTGCCGAGCAAACGCCGTGGGCGATTGAGGCCAAGTTGGAGCCCTTCTTCGACTGCGGCATCCATATCCACCCGCAGACGTTCGAGCACATCAGCCTGAATTTTCCCCTGCGAGATGTTCCAGTTCACGTTGTAGAGCGCGTCGCGACACAAAATCCCCCAATCCTTTAGCCGCTCCGCTGACTGGCCATCGGTGAGGGATGCGTTCTTGAGCGAAAAATAAATACGATTGCGGATCATCGGGGCGTAGTTTGTGTTCACTCGCTGTTCATTGCGAATGTAACTCGGCAGGTAGCGGTGATAGACGAACGCTTTTGAAATTTGTTTCAGCGTGTATCCGGCATCGATCAGCCGCACATTGACGTCGGTTTCGTCGAGAAAATAGTCGTAATGTTCGTCGAACCCGCCTATTTCCAGCAAAGCCGAACGACGAAAAATCGAATTTGTGCCAAGCAGAGCTGGGAATTGATGACATCCCGGATAGCAAAAGTCCGGCATCGGAACCGTGAGATTGTGATACGCATTGCCCATCCGATCGCATACGGTGTAGCTGTATTGAAGCTCGTAACCGGT
>DATAMU010000007.1:0-9223 GCA_036266605.1 Candidatus Acidiferrum sp.
GGCACACTCGATGCGTTCGTCTACGCCTAAGTACGCGCCGCTTTGAGCGTTTTTATTCATCAGAGTTCAGGCCAAGGTACGCCAATGTGATCCCAAGCGGAGCGAGGGATATGCTTTTTTTCTATTCGCTCAGGTACCGCGCCGCAAAATCGCCGTTAGAACTTACGCGTTTCCTGCCGCGACCAACGTTCCACAACGATCTTCGACTCTGTGAAGAATTCGACCGCGTCTTTTCCCTGCCCGTGCAAAATACCGAAGAAGCTTTCCTTCCACCCGCTAAACGGAAAGTATGCCATCGGCGCCGCGACACCAATGTTAATGCCGATATTTCCCGCAGGAGCTTCGTAACGAAACTTTCGCGCCGCCGCACCGCTCGTCGTAAACAGCGATGCCTGATTCCCGTACGGGCTGCGCTTTAAGAAATCCATCGCTTCGTCGATCGAATTCGCATGGATCAAGCTCAAGACCGGCCCAAAAATCTCCGTGTGCGCCAGTTCGCTATTCGCCGGAAGCCCATCAAGGACCGTCGGCTTCACGAAATACCCGCCTTCGTGATTAGGCACCTTCGCGTTTCGACCATCGACAATCGCTTTCGCGCCTTCGCCGACTCCGACACCGATCATCGACTCGATTCGCTGTTTGCTCTGCGGCGTGATCACCGGTCCCATCTGCACGCCGGCTTCAAGCCCGTTCCCGATTTTGATTTTCGATGCAGCGTCGGCAATTGCATTGGCAAATGTCTTCTGCGCTTCACCGATCGTCACCGCGACTGAGACTGCCAGGCAGCGCTGGCCCGCGCAACCGAACGCGCTGTCGCTAATGATCTGCGTCGCTAGGTCCATATCCGCGTCCGGCAGCACAACCACGTGATTCTTCGCTCCGCCTTGGCACTGCGCGCGCTTTCCGCTCATCGCCGAGCGCGTGTAAACGTGCTTCGCAACCGGGGTCGATCCGACAAAACTGATCGCTCGAATCGCGGGGTGATCGCACAACGCATCGACCACCGCCTTTCCTCCGTTCACCAAATTCACGACGCCCTTCGGCAGTCCCGTCTTCTCGATCAAATCCATGATGTACTTCATCGTGAGCGGCACGCGCTCCGACGGTTTCATGATGAACGTGTTTCCGCACGCGATCGCGTAGGGCAAAAACCAAAACACAATCATCCCTGGAAAATTGAACGGCACGATCGACGCGACGACGCCCAGCGGCTGCCGAATCAGCATCTCGTCCACGCCCGGAGTAACGTCTTCCATGTTGTAGCCCTGCATCATCATGGGAACGCCGCACGCGACCTCAACGTTTTCGATGCCGCGCCGCATCTCGGCCTTCGCTTCGCCAAACGTTTTCCCGTTTTCGATCGTGATCAGTCGCGCGATTTCATCGATGTGTTCTTCCAGCAGATTTTTCAGCTTGAAGAGATACTGGACACGCTCGCCCGCCGGAATGCGCCGCCATGCCGGAAAGGCATCGGCCGCAGCCTTAACAACCGCTTCCACATCCGCCGTCGTCGAGAGCGGCGTACGTGCCAAGATCTCTGCGGTCGCCGGGTTCGCGACATCGACGAATTCCGTCGCGGAAGACCGCTGCCACGCGCCGTTGAAATAATTCCGAAGATCGGGAGCCGAAGTTGTTGCCGTGCTGCTCATAAAAACTCCTTGCCGCAAATTTCCAGCACAGCTTACCAAAAAAATGCAAAGTTGAACATAAGTCCGCTCTCGACAAAACGTTTAGAATGCGGATTTAGCGCTACACGGACGCTGAATGTCATAAGCATGGCCGCACGGAATGCTAATCGTTAGAAAATGGTGCGCTTCCTAGCTGTCTTACTTCCGAACCGAAGCAAGCGCCTCGTATGCCGCACCCAGCAATGGCGCCGACTCATTCAGAACCACCGACACGGGAATGTTCTCCAGCACGCTCTCAAACTTCCACTTGTCGCGAAACGCCGCGAAGAACTTTCCATCTTTAATCTTCTCGATGATCTTCACCGCGATCCCGCCCGCGACATACACACCACCCAATGCCAGCACCTTAAGGGCAAGATTCCCCGCCTCCGCTCCATAAATCGAAACCCACAGGTCAAGCGTCTCGACGCAAACCGGGCAAGTCCCCGCCAATCCATTCTTCGTAATTTCCGGCGCAGGATCGGCATCCGGATCTTCGAAAGTGGCATGCTTCACTTCCGGCGCCAAAAACTCGTGCAGCGTTCGAAATCCCCGGCCCGACAAAATCAATTCCCAGCTCACCTGCGGATACCGCCGGCGCATAAATCGCAACAACTCAATTTGCTGCTCCGAATGAGGAGCAAAGTCCGAATGCCCGCCCTCTGAGGGCACGATGCGATAACGCCCGCCGTCCCAAACCAAAATCGATTGCCCAAGCCCGGTTCCCGCCGCAAGCAACGCCATCGTTCCGCCGGGTTCCGGCTTTCCCTGATTCAAGACGCTAAACTCTTCCGGCTCAAGATGCTCGATGCTGTGTCCCGTCGCGCCAAGATCGTTCATCAGCACGATTTTCTCGACGTCCAACTCCTGCTCGAGAATCTTCGCGTTCACCGTCCAAGGCAAGTTCGTTGCCCGCACGTGGTTGTCGATCACTGGTCCCGCAACGCCAAATCCCGCAGCCTCAACGTAATCCGTCGCCATATACGGCGCCGCCTGCCGCGAGAACTCCTTCACAATCAGATCAAAATGGGCGAACTCCTTGCTCGCGAACCGCTGCTTGAACACGGTCGTTAATTTCCCGTCTTTTTCCGAAAACAGCGCAAGGTTGCACTTCGTGCCCCCTACGTCCCCGGCAAGGATCACCTGGCCCCCTGTCTATGATGTGAATCGTGGCTTTTATTGTACTTGTGAGTGAGGACTCTGGCTACGAGTTGAACCACTGGCGGCCTTCGTGCTCGAGGAGTGCATCGGATTCGCGCGGCCCCCAGCTTCCCGCGGGGTATAGCGGAACACTGGCCGTTTTGGCCGCACTCCATACGTCGAGAATCGGATCGACCAGCGACCACGCGGCCTCAACGCTATCGCCTCGATCAAACAGCGTCGCGTCGCCACGCACGCAATCGCTGAGCAGCGTTGCGTACGCGCTGCGCGCCCCATCGCCGAACCCCTCGCGATAGCTGAAATTCATCGTCACGTTACCGATGCTCATCTCCGGCCCCGGCCGCTTGGCTCCAAACGACACCGAAATTCCTTCATCAGGCTGAATGTTCAGCACCAAGCGGTTCGCATCGACTTCCCGCTCACGAAACACGATGTGCGGCGCCTTCTTGAACTGGATCACAATTTCGGTCGTGCGCCGCGCCAGCCGCTTTCCCGTGCGCAAATAGAACGGCACGCCCGCCCACCGCCAGTTATCGATTAAAACCTTCGCTGCCACAAACGTCTCCGTGCGTGACTTTGGATTCACTCCCTGTTCCGACCGATAACCCGGCACTTGCTTGCCATCCACGTCGCCCGCCGCGTACTGCGCGCGCACCACCGACTGCGCGACCATCCCCAGATCGAACGGCCGAATCGACTGCAGCACTTTCAATTTTTCGTTGCGCACCGCGGTCGCATCAAACGACGCCGGCGGCTCCACCGCAACCAGCGACGTGAGCTGCAACACGTGGCTCTGGATCATGTCGCGCAGGGCGCCCGCCGTCTCGTAAAATCCGCCGCGCCGCTCCACGCCAAGCGTCTCCGCCGCGGTGATCTGCACGTGATCGACGTAATTCCGGTTCCACAGCGGCTCAAAAATCCCGTTGCTGAATCGCAGTACCAGCAAATTCTGCACGGTATCTTTGCCGAGGTAGTGATCGATACGATAGACCTGCGACTCTTCAAACACGCTCAATACAATCTTGTTTAATTCTTTTGCCGTCGTCAGATCGCGACCGAATGGCTTCTCAATAATGATCCGCACCCACGCATTCGGCGAAGTCGGCTTCGCCAACCCCGCGGCGCCCAGCTGCTCAACAATGTCCTTGTAAACCTCGGGCGGCGTGGATAAGTAAAACAGCCGGTTCCCGCTCAAACCCTTCTGCGATTCCAATTCCTTCAGGTGCTCCGCCAGCTTCTTGAAATCTTCCGTGTTGCCGTACTCGCCGGCGTGATAGTGCAAGTTCGACGCAAAAGAATTCCATTGATTCGAATCGATCGGCCCGCCTTCCGACATCGTCTTCGCTGCTTCGCCGATCGCACTGCGAAAGCTGTCGTCGTTCATCGGCGTCCGCGCGAAGCCCACAATCGCATACGACGACCCGAGCGCATTGTGATTCGCCAGGTCATACATCGCCGGAATCACTTTGCGCTTCGCCAAATCTCCCGACGCGCCAAACAACACCACTGTGCACGGCTCGGAACTCACGTAATATCCACTCGTTCGGCTACTCGCGTGTGTTTTCTCATGCTGCTCGGTCTCACTGTGATTCGCGGTTTTCGTTGACATGGCGACACTATACCTCAACGTCAAATTTTTGGAGCTCAGCGCGCAATTGCTCCGCGTTCTGATGATGAATCACATTCATTCCGAGCCGCCGTGGGCTTTCTAGGTTCAGTAGGCGGTCATCGATAAAGATGCACTGGCCGGGCGTTCGTTGCGTAACTTCTAGCGCCATCCGGAAGATTGTTTCTTCCGGTTTCCTCGCTCGCACGTAGCACGAACTAAAAAACGCCGTGAAATTTCGCCGAAGATCGAACGTTTCGATGCGATATTGATTCAACTCTAACGGCTCATTGTTGATCGAGCTGATTAGATATTTCCCTGATTTTGTCGCCTGGTCTAGAACCGCACGCACTTCTGGATACTCTTTCGACTGCGCGAACATAAACTCTACAAATTCTTCGCGGCTGAACGGTCTTGGCCGGTAAAACAGCGTCCGGTCCAAATATTCGTTCAACGTGATGCGCCCCGAATCGAATCCCGGAAAAGAGAAATCGTGCCGGTCCTGAAATTCCTCCCAGTCCAGATGGAACTTCTCGGCTGCGTCCCGGCGCGCATGCCGATCCCAACCATTCGTCAGAATCACTCCGCCGATGTCCCAGAATAACGTCGTAATTTTCGACAAGTCCGCGACTCCATCATTTCGAGGACAATAGAACATTCTATTTGTTCCCAGGGGCACGCACCGGTTCAACCGCCCAGCAACACGGTTCTTTCTTGTAGCGGCGACTTTACGTCGCCATCTTTCTTCTTCCGGCGGCGTTTACCCGCCATCTTTGCGTTCCTAGTGCTTCAAGATGGTCTGCTCGATGTCCGCCAGCCCTTGCTCCAAGCCCAGTGTGAAATGCAGGCGCATTGCCAACTTGCGATGTATTTCGAGCGATTCGAAGTCGGCCAGTGCCAGTGCCATCTGAAGCTGTCCAAACGTGTAACCGGCGCCCGGTATGTCCACATCCGCCGTCGACTCGTTCGTCAGCATCAGAAAGAGCCCCTTGTCAGGTCCGCCTTTATAAACCTGCTCGAAATATCGAAGATAGCGCGGTCCCGAACTCAACTGTATCGGGATTCCATACTTTGACGCGAGATGTTCACGTATCCGTACCAACGCTGCTCTCGTCTCTCCGCATAGGCTCGCAAACGTGATGATCGCCAGATATCCACCGTCCGGGACCGTCTCCAAAAACGTTCGCAGCGCCTCAGCCAAACTGAGCGTCGAAATGTGCTGCCTCGTTTCACCCTCAGCGTAGAGTTCGATTCCCTTTTCGCGCACCCGCGCCGTCCGCGCCGGCCACATCTTCTTCGCTACATACTCATCGAGCAGTGCCGAGACTCGCTCGCGTCCCTCCTGCGCATCAGGCTCGTCGAACGGGTTCACGTCTAGCAACGAGCATGCGAGCGCTGTCGCAACCTCCCACTGAAACAACTGCGCGCCGAAATCTTCCGGACCGTTCATCGTTACAGTCACAGTTGGAACCTTCTGCTCTCGAAGGATCGCTTCCTTCGTCGCGAGGTCCCCATCCTCCACGCTGCCCCGCATCTTCAGCACGACCGCCGCGCACCCTCGTAGTGCTTGTTGACTCGCGCCCGGAAATCCTCCGCAGATCGGAATCAATCCCCGGCCTCCTTTGCTCGAACTAGCCCCGACCAACTGCGCGATGCGATACGTCAACGCCACCAAGCTTTCGGAACTCAGTAGCAGCAACCTGTCATTCCCCGTTGCCTCCGCCGCCGCTAGAAACGCCGCAACCTCCGCTGCTGGATTCCCGTCGTTCGGCGCGCGCCTGCACGCTTCGCGCATCGATTTCGCCCCCGTCACCAACTCCGGAGGATCAAATCGCCAGACCGCGGACAATAACAACCCGAAATGAATGAGCGATGAATATCGTCCCTTGATGCCCGGGGGATCGAGAAACGTCCCGAGAAAATCGTAGTTTCTTGCCAATTCCGCAAGATAGGAGTCTTCCTCCGTTATCGCAACAAAACAACGCCCCGGCTCCGCCGCCTTATGCGTTCGCAACTTATTCAGGAAATATAAAAGCAGCGCGTGTGTCTCGATCCGCTTCCCCGACTTGCTCGCGAATACAAACAGCGTCCGGTCGAGATCAACCTGCTCGCTCACCTTGCAAATCGCGGCGGGATCGGTGCTATCCAACAAGAAAAATTTTTGCAGCCATCGTGGCGCGCCCGTCTGTGCGACCGTTTCCGCCGCGAGATTCGAATCCCCCATCGCGACAAACACTAAATTGCGGAATCCCTCGCGCTCCGCCGTCACGCCCAGCGCCGTCGCTCGCATCATGTACGGCCCGATCTGATCCGGTAGATCGAGCCAGTTCAAATTATTCGTGATGAACCGTTTCTGCCCCTTCGCATGCGGCCATAGCGACTCGTCTTTGTCCCACAAACGTTTCACTGTCCCAGAGCGGGCCAATTGCTGCACTAAGCGCCGCCACTCTGCTTCCATTGATTCCGTCGAAATCTTCTTACTCGGAAGGTCCAAGACAAGTCACCGGGTAGTCGCGGGAGTTTACCCTCATTTTAAGTTTTGTCATGCACAACATTGAAGAAGACGCTAGAGTCCGCGCCGCGGTTACGTTGATGCAACCTACTTTCAGCTGCCAGTCACGCCAACTGGCATTTCCCTTCCGCTTACGGTATCGTCAATTCGAACCCATTCGAGGAGCACTGAGAAGCCAATGGCCAACGATTCCTGCGGTCCGACGCCCCCAAGCGAGCCACCAAAGCCCGGCACTCGCATGGTTCATTGCGTCAAGTTCGGGCGCGAACTCCCCGGCCTCGACCGCGTCCCTTGGAAGGGCGAACTTGGCAAGCGCGTCTACGAAAGCGTCTCCAAAGACGCCTGGAAAATGTGGATTGAGCACTCCAAGATGGTGATGAACGAGTACCGCCTAAACCCGCTCGATCCCAATTCGCAGAAAATCATGGAAGAACAAATGGAACTCTTCTTCTTCGGCGCCGGCTCCGCCCTCCCCGAAGGCTACGTCGCCCCCAAAGGCAAAGGCTAACGCATAGCAAATTTCCGAAACCCTGGTTTGAGGACGGCGGTTCATGGAGTTTGTGGGCCAACGGTTCAAAGTGCATTGTGGGTCGCGGTTTCAACCGCGACATGACGCCAACTGTTAGAAGGGCTTCAGTCCCTGAAGTAAGGCTTATAGCGCTGACAATCTAGTCCGCCGATCCCACCATTTTCCCCGTCGCCGGATGCTCCACCGCCAACCTCTCTGTAATCGCAAATCCCAACTTCGCATGCGCGTCGCGCAGTGACCGTTCAACCGCCTCCGCCCCATCCCCCCGCGCAAACAAAAATCCTAAATAACTCGACCCCTCCGGCCACCCCGCAATAAAGTCCTTCACCCGCGCCGTAATCTCCAAATCCGTAATCCCCGCCACCCCGCGCGCCGCGTCAGCTCCGTCAACTCGCTCGAGCACCCCGCTCTTCGGCACCGGAATCATCATTACTCCCGAAGCCGCCGCCTCCCGCTCCCAATCCCCACCGGCCAACCCCACCGCCTGCCGCAACAACAACTCCTCCAGCCCAATCGTCTCCGCGCCATCAGGCGATACAAATCTCAGCGCCCGCGCACAAAGCCCCCCAATCGGCCGCGGCGCCACCTCCAGCGGCCAAACGCCATCCTCATTCACCCGAAACTCCGCATGCACCGGCCCCTGCGTCAACCCCAACGCCCGCACCGCATCCCGCGCGGTCTCCTCGACCTGCGCCCGCTCCCCCGCATCCAACCGCGACGGCGTCACATAAATCGTCTCCTCGAAATACGGCCCCTCCAACGGATCCGGCTTGTCAAAAATCGCCAGCACCCTCAACTCCCCATCCGTCAGCAGCCCCTCAACCGCCACCTCGCGCCCCGGGATATACCCCTCCACGATCATCCGATCCAGCCCGCCCTCGCGGCGCGCCAAAATTTCCGGCGACTCCAACAGCCTCCGAATCCGCTCCGCCGCCGCCAAAAACTCCTCCCGCGAATTCGCCCGCACCACTCCCTGACTCGCCGACAGTGACATCGGCTTCAGCACGCACGGATACAAAATCCCCAGCAGCGCCGGCTCCGCAATCGGCGACACCGCCACGCTGCGAAACCACGGCCCGCGCATCCCCGCATCGCGAAACACTTCCCGCATCCTCAATTTGCTTCGGCAAGCCTCCACCGCCGCCGGATGGTTGTACGCAATCCCCAATCCGCGCGCCACATAAGCCGCCGTCACCGCCGGCCGATCCCCAAACGCCAAAATCCCATCGATCGTCGCCGCCTCGCCGTCAGGCCCGAGTTTCCGCACCGCCTCCATCACCGAATACGCCGCCACCTCCGGCGTTTCGAAATGCACCGCGATCGCGCGATCGCCCCACGGATCATCCAGCTGATGACACCGATCCGTCACAAAAATCACATCGACACCCAGCCGCCGCGCCACCTCATCAATCGACCGCGTCTGGTAACCCAGCTTCGCCGCAAACAACAATAACTTTTTCCGCTCGCTCATCGCTTCAGCACTCACACAAACCCGTCCGCCGCAAATCCCGCCCGCTCGCCGCCGCCAACCACCGGCTCCGCCTTCTTCGCAGCCGAACTCACCGCCCCAATCGAAACCAACTGCGCCTTCGTCGGCTCCGCACAGCAATACCAAGGCTCACTCAAAAATGGCACCGCCCGCCCAGCACCAAGCCGCAACTCTGGCACGGAACCCCCCGCCGCCAAATGCGCCTCTTCCCAAATCCGCGCAAACGCTTCGCTCCTCGACATCTTCTTCGCGTCCGCAT
>DATAMU010000008.1:0-5210 GCA_036266605.1 Candidatus Acidiferrum sp.
CTTCAGCCGATCGGCGGGCAAGCTGTAGATGCGGCCGTAAAAAGTAAGATTTTCGTTCACCGTAAGATCGTCGTAGAGGCTGAACTTCTGCGACATATATCCGATGCGTTCGCGCACCTCTTCCGCGTGCGTTCGAACGTCAAGCCCTTCCACTTGCGCCGCACCACTCGTAAGCGGCAGCAGGCCTGTCAGCATTTTGATAACGGTCGTCTTGCCGCTGCCGTTCGGCCCGAGAAAACCAAAAATCTCACCGCGCTTCACTTCGAAGCTAACGTCATTCACGGCCGTGAATTGTCCGAACGTCCGCTTGAGATGTTCGGCGGAGATCGCGACTTCAGTAGGGGGATATGGATTGCCCGGAACCATCGCTCAGCTCGCCGCCTTCAATTTCACGTCGGCAGCCATGCCGGCGCGGACGCGGTTGGAAGGATCGTCGATGCGAACCTTCACGCCGAAAACTTGATGCACCCGCTCTTCGCGCGTCTGCACGTTGCGCGGCAAAAATTCCGCTTGTTGATTGATCTGTTCCACGACGCCATCGAAAACGGTCTTCGCAAACGAATCGACGCGAACTTCGGCCTTCTGCCCCAGCGTCACGTGCCCGATCTCCGTCTCGGGAATATAGATGCGAATGTAAATCTGGTCGCGCTCGAGCAGCGTCGCCACCGGCGTATTCGGCGCGATCAGATCGCCCGGCCGTACATCCAACACTTCGACCGTCGAATCTGAAGGCGCCACAACTTCGCGCTCGCGAAATCGCGCTTCGTCATAAGAGAACGAAGCCTTCGCCAGTTCGACGTCTTCGCGCCGATTTCCTCGCAAAAATTTCGCATACGTTGCCTGCGCCTGTTCGTACCTCGCTTGCGCCGAAGCAATTTCCTCCGGCCGGTATCCGTGATTCAATTCATCCAACTTGTGCTGCGCATTGGCCTGCGCTGCATCCGCCATCCGCCAGGTTGCTTCCGCACCATCACGCTGCTGCTTCGACACCAAATCTTTCTGCGACAACGCTTCGTACCGGTCGTAATCAAGCTTCGCGCGAGCGGCATCCGCTTTCGAACGGTCGAGATCGGCCTGCGCCGCGGCGATGTCCTCGCGACGATAGCCATTCTTGCGCTGGTCGTATTCCGCCTTCGCTTCTGCCACCGCTGCTTTCGCTTCCGCAATCTCCTCAGGCCGATAACCTCGCGCCGCTTTTTCCGCCGCCGCCTTCGACTGATCCAGCGCCGCCGCCAATTCCTTGTCGTCAAACGTGATCAACACCTGCCCGGCTTTTACCGTGTCGCCTTCACGCACGAGAATCTTGTCTATGCGCCCGCCCACCTTCGACCCAACGCGAATATCCCGCGCCTCAACCGTCCCCGAGCCTTGCAGCGACGAATCGCGCGTAAACCATCCCTCCGAATACGCCAGCCCGGCGACAATCGCCGCAACCACCACCACGATGATCACCACCCGCTTACCCATTCGCTTCTCCTGCATATATCTACGACTTCTTCGCACCCAAAGTTACGTAACCGAACTCGCGAGGAAGTTACGCGCTGGAAGTCACGTCTTCGCGCGGCACAAACCCCGTCCACAAAATATCGATCGCGCGATCAATCCGTTCCGCGAGCGAATCGTCTCCATACACCGACCACAACAAAATCGTCCCAAATGTCATCTGCCGAAAAACACGCGCCATCTCCAGCGCCGAAACATCCCGCCGAAACTCCCCGCGCTCCTGCCCGATCTGCACAATCTCCGCCAACAATCTTTCTCCCCGCGTGTTTCTCTCGCGCATCAACTCCCGCACCGAAACCGACGAAAGATTCGCCTGCAACAGTGCACGCATCACATCCGGTTTTTTTGCCGGCTCGCTGGTCATCTGCTGCGACATCGTTCGGAAAAACGCGCGCATCGGTCCCTTGCCGTTCCGCGCGGCCTCTACGAACCTTTCGAGCTTTCCCAACTGCATGTCGCTGAACGCAATCAGGATGTGTTCTTTGCTCGGAAAATAGTTGAAGAACGTGCCTTTGCCGACGTCGGCCGCATTCGTGATGTCTTCGACGGTCGCTTCTGCGAATCCCTTCTCAGCAAACATTCGCATCGCCGCATGAAACAGTCGCTCGCGCGTCTCCGCGCTGCGGCGTGTCCGCCGATCGGCGCTTTCAGCCGACGCACCGACAATAAAATCTGGGATCCCCGTAGGTCGAACGAAGTCAGTCATGACCGATACCCAGAAATGACCATAAGTCACATATGGCTATAGGTCAAGCGTTATCTCGCAGCACGAACCCACACAAAAGAAAAGGCCCCGATCTCTCAGGGCCTTTCAAGCACCACATTTTAAACAGCTTGTCCGGAACGCTTAACTCACTGCGGCGGTGGATTGTCCGACCCCAAATTCTTCGGCGACTTCTGATTCAAGTACGACACCAGCCTCTGCGCTGCCGGCGGCACCGCGACCGCGCCCTTGAACACGATTGATTCCGCCTCCAGCTTCTTGCCATAGACGCGCTCATTCGCATCGTTATCCGGCCGCACCGTCGAGCCTTCCAGCGAAATGCCCGCGAACAGTCCGCGCGCTCGCGAGTAGCTCAGCACTTCTGCTCGCAAAGTCACGTCGGTCGCCGCCTGCGCATTGCGCCCCTTCGGTCCCGCTGCCACCGACGCATCCGCGCCCAACTTCACCTTGCTGCTCAAAATCGAGTGGGCGCCGCGACCATTCATCACCAGCAGCACGAAGTCCGTTGCCTGACCGCCGAGCTGAAACCCGACGCTGCCGCCTTCGAGCGCCATCATCGTCGGCGCGCTCCACGGTCCCGTGAAGTGCTCGCCCGTGCGGCAAGTCATCGCGCCGCGACCGTAGCTGCCGCCGATCACAAACGCCGCCTTCAACACCGACGGATACACGATCACGCAGTCCGCTTTGTCCAAAAGATCCTGAGGAATGTCATCCGGAATATCCAAAATTTCCTTCAGCACCGTGCCGCAATTCTGCAAGCGGTCGGTTTCCTTCTTATCCTGCGCGGCCGACAGTGGCAAGCTCGCCGCCATCAGCAATCCCAGAAAATAAGCACCAATTCGCTTCTTCATTTCCTCACCTCAGTCATTTTGAGCGCCTTGAAAGACCCCATCTCTCATTCGCGCCGTTGGAACGCCCGACCCAGTAAAAAAATTTGTTCCGTATCGTTTTGACTATACTTTCTATCTGCTGAATTATCCAGTGAAGGATAGAGTGTGAAAAATCGCGAGCGCACGCGACGAACGCATCTGATGACTGCTGCGATGCTTCTAGCATTCTGCGTCCCTTCGCACACGTCCGGCGCGCAATCGCAACCGCCTCCGCGGGTCACCAAACAAAACACCGCGCCGCCCGCAAAGTCGCAGCAACGCCGCAACATCGCCGCCGCAAATCGCTTCTCCGCACGCGTTGACGTCGCGCTCTCCGATCCTTCCGCCACCAAAGGCGAATGGGGTCTGCTGATTGCCGACGCCGCCACCGGCGAAACCCTCTTCGCACTGAACGACGAAAAATATTTCGTCCCGGCTTCGAACATGAAGCTCTTCTCTACCGCGCTCGCGCTCTCCAAACTCGGCGTCGATTACAAATTTCACACCACGCTCGAAACGCGCGGCACGATCTCCGACGACGGCACGCTCTCCAGCGACCTGATCCTCGTCGGCCGCGGCGATCCAAATCTCTCCAATCGCAAATTTCCTTTCAATCTCAAGGAAGAATTCGACGGCCCGCCCGAAAAAGTTCTCGCCGAACTCGCCGACAAGCTCGTCGCCAAGGGCGTGAAGCAAATCAAAGGCGACGTCGTCGGCGACGACAGCTACTTCCCGCGCGAGCCCTATCCCGACGGCTGGGAAATCGGCGACATGGTTTGGGAGTACGGCGCTGCAATTTCCGCGATCGTACTCGACGACAACACCGCCACTTTAACTCTCACGCCCGGCCTGCTTGCCGGCGACGCAGTGAAGGCCGAAATCGCTCCCGCCACTCCCGACTTCTACGTCGAAAACGACGTCGTCACCTCCGCCGCCGAAGTGAAATCCGATCTCACGCTCACGCGCGAACCCGGCGCTCAACTCGTCGTCGTCCGCGGCACGCTCCCCGCCAACAGCGCGCCACGCAAACTCATTCTCGCCGTCCATGAGCCCGCCCTGCATGCCGCCGCCGTCGTGCAAAAATTGCTTACCGATCGCGGCGTTAAAATCACCGGCAACCCGCGCGCTGTCCACATTCCCGAAGTTCCGCCCGACGCCACGCCGCGCGCCATCCTCGCCGAACACGTTTCGATTCCGCTCGGCGATTCCGTCAAGCTCGTCAACAAAATCAGCCAGAATCTCCACACCGAAATGTTGCTGCGCACCGCCGCTCGCCAATCCGGCATCTGGGCCAAGCCCGAAGACCTGATGAAATTTCCCACTGACTTCTATGCCGCCGCAGGAATCGCGCCCGACGACGTCATTCAAACCGACGGCTCCGGCCTCTCGCGCCACGATCTCGTCACGCCGCGCGCGATCGTTACGCTGCTTAAATACGCGCAAACGCAGCCGTGGTTCTCCGCCTATTTCGCGTCGCTTCCCGTAGCCGGAGTTGACGGCACGCTCGAAGATCGCATGCGCACCACGATCGCCGCCGGCCGCATCCACGCAAAAACAGGTTCCGTCGAACACGTCCGCACGCGCTCCGGTTTCGCCGAAACTCCCAACGGGCGCACGCTCATCTTTTCTTTCCTCAGCAACAACCAAGGCGGAAAAAATCACGAAGCCACCGACGCGCTCGACGCTCTGTGCGTCGCCATGATCGAAGAATTCGACAACAAACCAGCGCCTCCGCCTCCCTCGCATCGCGCTCAGCCCCACACTCATCCGCCCCACTGAATCTCGGAAACGTGAAAGATCCCGCATCGATGTGTAGGGGCGCAGCACGCTGCGCCCCATGTCCGCACAATCCACTCGTCTTGAGCTCTTCGTCTTTGTAGGGGCGAGGCTTGCCCCGCCCGGCCCTTCCGCCACCTCGATTCATCCCGCGCCGCCCGCGCCCCAACTAGCGCCCCGCGCCCCGCCACCCTACAATAGAATCCGATGTCCCGCTCGGCCCAAGACGTTCTCGAATTCGACAAGCTGCGCGAACTCCTGCGCCAGCGCACCACCTGTGCGCCAGGCCATCGCCACATCGACGCTCTCGCACCGATCGCCGATCGCGCGGTTCTCGA
>DATAMU010000009.1:0-4309 GCA_036266605.1 Candidatus Acidiferrum sp.
ACGTAAACATTCGGAAGGAAGAAATTACTAGCGGCGGTAGATTCCGTAGTACCAAGGTATGCCAAGCGCGCCGGGCTCTACAGCGACTTCGACCAAATCGCCAATCTGGAACCGGTCGAAATCGTCCATGTCAACAGCGAGTCGTTCATAGGACTGTCCCACCCTCCAACCCCGCACCGACAGCCGGCGCGTGCCGCGCACCAATCCCTTCATATTGAAGCGTCCCACCACTGCCGTTGGGTGGTAAGTGATGTTTTTGGCGTTGTCGAGCCGCCCGTTCACGAACAGCGTCGCCGCGAGAATCCACGGCAGCGGGATGAATCCCATATAGATGCGCTTCAAGACTTCGATTTCTTTGCGGTTGCGCGCGCGCTGCTCAAGAATGACCGCGAGAAACAGCGCGGTGAAGAAAATTATCCCGAAGAAAATGAGCATCAAGTCGATGTCGAGCGGCGGAAAAACCTGGCTGACATAGGGAAACGCGAGCGACCCAAGCAAGAAGATCGCCGTGCGGAAGACGAGGCGGCGACGGAACATAACCTCGGCTGCGGCAGAGGTAAGGCCACACGAGGGGCATTGATCGGTGGTTCGTTCGGAACCGCAGTCCAGGCAACGGGTCATCGTTAAAGAGTTAGATGTGATTGGTCAAAATAGCTGGCGGGCGGACATTTAGCAAGTGACTGGTTGGGACGGCTCGTTACTCGTGGCTTTGAACCGCTTCAACCGCGTTTCGTGGAAACTTGCGAGAGTAGATCCTGGAAGCGTTGGCGATGTTCTTCGGGGACGTTCACGGAGACGCCCATTCCCAGCCCGGGTTCGACGCGCTTGACGAAGCAATCCACCTTTACCGGCCGATCCGCCCCGATGTGGGCGGTGAATCCGGCTCCCACCCAGAGCGGATCGCTGGACTCGATAAACATGCCGTTGGAGCTGATATCACGCGTACGGGCACGCAGAACCGCAGAACCCCACTCGATCTCAAGATCGGTGCGGTAATCGTAACGCGGAGCCCAACGGCGCTCCGACCTTCGTGGATGGTCTCCACCGCTCATGACTTGGCCGTTCGCCCCCTCTTGCGAACCCGAATCATTGGGTTGCTGCTGCTCAACTCCGACCCTTGCTTAATTTCGCGTAGCATACGCCTCTCATTTGGACGCGGGAACAATCTTTTGGACTTTGAGTGGCGTTCCAACCACGGGTGGAGAGGCCATTACGTAGCGTGAAGGTAGAGGAGTTAGGTTCCGGAGCGGCGGGCAAGCTCGGCTTCGAGATATTTGCGGAGTGATTCGGGGACGATGCCAGGGGCGCTGAGGTCGCGGAGGTCGGAGGCGTTGAGTTCGGGTAGGTAGGCGAGGATCGTGGCGAGGGTCGTGCCCGGAGTTCGAATCAGCGCGAGGCGCACATTGTAGACGCAGGACCAGCGGCGATGTTGGGCAATGGCGTGGCCTACAGCGGGCGATAGCTTTTCGCGCGCCAGCGCTTTCAGCACTTGGGCTTCGGTGAGATACGCATTGTCGAGGACGACCGAGAGAATTTGCGGATGGCCCTCAGCAAGGAGTGCGCCTGCGACTCGGCCGGGCCCACGACGAGCCAGGGTGATTTTTTGCCCGAGCGGAAGTTGCGCGAGGCGCGCGAGGAGTTGGTCCTCGGCCATCCTCTTGAGTTCGGGGAGCGCGCCGACAGATAGAGCCAATTGGGCGAGATCCATCAGGTAAAGGTCTTTGATGAGGCGCACGCTGACGAGTCGTGCCGTGTGCGGATGGAATGCGAGCGCTCGCTTGACCCGATAATTCTTGAGCAGATTCTTGCGGCCGGCGACTTCCGCGAGGACTTCGGCTGGCAAGTCTTTTCGATCGAGCAGGAGGCAGAGCTGCGCTTCGTCGAGCGTTGGATTGTCGAGGAGAGCGAGCAGGACATCGGGCGAGTGGTGCTGGATGAGTGTGGAGAGATCGTCGCCTGTGGCTGTGAGTGCTTGCTTTCTGTCGGCGGTGGGTTCGGTGGCGGTCATGCTACTTCCCTGCGGATTGCCGGTCGCTTGCAGTCGAAGTCGCATTTGCGGAGAGCAATTCAAGCGCCAGACGCGCGGCAGCTTCAGCGGGAGCGATCGGCAAGAACCCCGTCGTGGCGCGTGGTGCGATTTTCTTGAGCGCGGTGTCGAGTTGCGCATCGAAGAATTTTGAAGCGCTCACCATACCCCCGGTTTTTGCAATGTAGATGGCGGACTCGCGAAGTTTGAGCCGATCGACCAGAGCGTCGGCCAAGGCCGCGATTTCTTGGGCCGCGTTGCTCAGGAGAGTTTGGGCGTGGGCGTCCCCGGATTCGGCGGCTTGTGCGACGACCGGAAAAACGCGTGGAAATACTTCGTCGGCGGCGGTGCGGGCGCGATCGCGAAGTTCTGTCCAATTCGAAAATTTGAGGCGGCCGAGAATTTCAGATCCGATTGCGGAGTCGGAGCCGGTGCGATCGAGTTCTCGGACCGCGGCGGCGACCGCCCGCCGCCCTACGTCGTACGCGCTACCCTGGTCGCTCAGAAGCGGACCGTGTCCGCCGGCTCGGGCGGTGTGGCCTTGCGCGTCACGGCCAAGCCCAGAGGACCCGGTGCCGGCGACGAGAACAATTGCTTCAGGTTGGGCGATGGACGCGAGCGAGAGTTCGAGATCAGTGATGAGCCTTACCTTAGCGCCAGGGAACGCGTTGGCGATGTTCTGCTGCATCTCCTCGTGAGATTGCGCGCTGCCAACTCCGGCGAGACCTGCGCAGAGGGCGGAGATTTGGCGAATCTCGATGCCAGCTTCGTGCACAGCGGATTGCGCGGCTTCGGTCAGCGCCGCAGTCGCGGCTTCATGTCCGATGCGAAACGGGTTGGATGGCCCGGAACGCGTTGTGGCGCGAATCCGGCTTTGCGAGTCAAGAAGGACACATTCAGTTTTGGTCCCACCGCCATCAAAGCCCAGAACATAGTGCATGAGATGAGAATATGCGATTTGCCGGAATTGTGCCGAATCGAGTGCCAGGAATGTGATTTGGCGGAATCTGGCGCCGCACCCTTCGGTTTGAAAGGGTGCGGGTTTAGATGCCACACGACTCGTCCTATACGTTCGCCACAAAATCGAATTCGAGATTCTCGATTTCAACGCCGATTTGCCGACATTCACCCTTATAATTCCGCGCGATGCGAATTCATCCGATTGATCTGGGCATTGTGATCGCGTACTTGCTAGGCGTCACGGCGCTTGGAGTCTATTTCCGGCGCGGTTCGCAGGACGCGAAGGACTATTTCTTGGGTGGGCGCACAGCGCCTTGGTGGGCCCTTGCTTTCTCGATCGTCGCCACCGAAACGTCTACGCTGACAATCATCGGCACCCCGGCGATTTCGTTCGGCGGCAACATGACGTTTCTGCAGCTCGTGTTCGGATATTTGGTCGGACGCATCTTGATCGTATTGTTGTTGCTGCCGGGATATTTTCGCGGCGAATTTTTTACAGCCTATGCGCTGATCGAAAAGAGATTTGGTCCACGGACCCGCGCGGTAGCGGCGACGACCTTTCTGGTGACGCGGGCGATCGCAGAAGGCGTGCGCGTCGCGGCGATCGCCCTGGTCGTCAGCGTGGTGCTGGGGACTTCGGAAAAGTTAGCGGTGATGGTCGTGATCGCACTGACGATCATCTACACGCTCGAAGGCGGCATGAAGGCGGTGATCTGGACCGACGTCGCGCAATTCTTGCTCTACTTGGCGGGAAGCGGCGTAACGTTGTGGCTTCTACTGCACCGTGTTCCCGGTGGCTGGACCGAGGTAACGCAAGTTGCCGCTGCCGCCGGACACAAGCTTCAAGTATTCGATTTCTCGTTTCATTGGGTTACGAAATATACGTTTTGGTCCGGCGTGATCGGCGGCGCATTCTTGACGATGGCCAGCCACGGTACCGACCAGACCATCGTGCAGCGATTGCTGGCGGCCCGAAATCAACGCGATGCCGGACGCGCGTTGGTGGCGAGCGGCGTCATCGTGATCGTGCAGTTCACCGTATTTTTGCTGATCGGCGTCTTATTGTTCGTATTCGCACAGCACACGCCGTTGCTCGCCCCGGGCGAACGCCTGGATCGAATTCTCCCGACGTACCTCGTACGCGAGATGCCGGTTGGTCTTGCCGGATTGCTGCTCGCATCGATCATCGCGGTGGCGATGTCGAACGCGAGCGGCTCGCTGAATTCACTGGCTGCGTCGAGCATTCTCGATTTTTCGCGCCTGCGCGGACGAGCTACCGACACCGCAAGCTTCGTAAAAATTTCACGCGCAATGACACTGGTG
>DATAMU010000010.1:0-2419 GCA_036266605.1 Candidatus Acidiferrum sp.
CCGCGGTGTTTTTTGTTGAGTCTCGCGCTGCCGGAAGAATTGACGGGGCGGTGGCTCGACGATTTTCTTGGCGGGCTGCGGCGGGCTTCGCGCAAATTACGATGCACGATCGCGGGCGGAGATACGACGCGGCAAAGTCGCGTGCTTATCAATGTGACGGTCGTGGGAGAAGTTCGGCGAGGAGCGGCGCTGCTGCGGTCGGGGGCTCGACCGGGCGACATTATTTATGTGAGCGGTCGGCTTGGCGAAGCGGAGCTTGGGTTGGCGACGTTGCGCTCTGCTAAAGGCAAGATTCGCGCTACCGATTCGAAGTTGCGGAAGCATCTGTATCCCGAGCCGCGAATTGCGCTCGGACGATGGCTGGCCGAACATCGCCTGGCGACTTCGGCGATGGATCTTTCGGATGGGTTGTCGAGTGACCTTGCTCGGCTGTGCGCTGCAAGCAAGGTAGGAGCGACGATCGAAGAATCGAAGCTGGCGGTGGCCGCCGTCGAGCAAGACTCCGTTCCAAAATGGAACAAGCGGCTAGCTCTCGCATTGAATGGCGGCGACGACTACGAACTCCTTTTCACGTTGGCTCCGGCAACAGCCTGCAACATTCCGCCGAAGTATCGGGGAGTGAAACTAACCGCGATTGGCGAGATCACCCGCGGTAAAGGCTTGATCCTGGCGAAGCCCAACGGCAAAACAGTAGCGATCAAACCGGGTGGATGGGATCCTTTCGTTTAAAGCCCCCGTTCAATTTCTATGATTTGCTAACAGAGGAAGCGGCCGACGGGCAAAAATGCTTTGGGGCCTTCGCCACCGAACAGGATCAGCGGAAGATCGGCGAGATGCGAGACGATGATGCCGCCGAGAATCCAGCGCTGCGTCGCCGCGCCGGTTATCTGAAAGACCTGCCCGCCGCTCGTTCCTAGCAGCGCCGCCAGAATCGACCACTCCACGTAGCGCACGGGCACATACACACCGAAGTATGCAATCCACGAATTCGCAGGCGCGTTGAGATGGAGCATCCCACCGATCACGAAAATCGCCACGCCGAAAATAATTCCCAGCCCGAGTCGCACGGAGCCGAACGCCATCCCTGCGCCCGCCGATTTTTTGTCACGAAGCCAGCGCAGCCCGAGGTAGCACCAAATCGAATACGCGAGATATTTGCCGAGCACGTAAACGGGAAAGATCATCGCGGTGGCACCATCTGTGCGATCGCAGTCATCAATGTCACTGCGGGAGTGCCGCCGTCGAGGATGTGGTTTTGGGTGGAGGCGCAGCAGGCACAGTGTCTGCCGGAGGCTTCGCCTTACGCTCCGTCGGTTCATCTTCCGTAGGCGCAGTGTCCGGAGTATCGACATGCACCGCGTGGTCGCGCGCTACTTCTTCCAGCGGCGTCACGTTCGCAAACTCGACTTCCGGCACACCCGCCAGCGCGCCTTGCATGAACTCAAGCCAGATCGGCAGCGCGGCTTTTGCGCCAGTTTCCTTTTTTCCAAGCGAAATTTGCTTGTCGTCGAACCCGACCCACACGCCCGCCGTGAGCTGCGGCGTAAATCCCATAAACCACGCGTCGGTGTAATCCTGCGTCGTTCCCGTCTTCCCTGCTGCCGGACGCCCCAGCGCCTTGGCCTGGATGCCGGTGCCGAACTGAATCACTTCTTCAAGCATCGCCGTCATCGTGTGCGCGACTTCGGGCGAAATCACGTCGTGTACTTCCGGATGAGCTTCTTCGAGCAACGCGCCGTCGTAGCTCGTCACGCGCCGGATCATATGCGGATCGATCCGAATACCATCGTTCGGAAACACGGTGAACGCCGAAACGTGCTCCGACAATTTCATGTCCGCTGCACCGAGCGCGAGCGGCAGATACGGCGGCAGCGCCGTTGTGATTCCAAATCGCCGCGTGATATCGACAACCGATGAAATTCCAACTTTCTCCGCCAGCTTCACCGCCGGAACGTTGCGCGAACCCGCCAGTGCACGCCGCAGCGTGATATTGCCCTCAAATTTCTCGTCGTAGTTGTGCGGCGAATACGGCACACCGCCGCTCATCACCGTCATCGGAGCATCGAGAACTGTGTCGAACGGCGTCGCGCCCTTTTCCAGCGCGTCGGCATAGACGTAAACCTTGAACGAGCTGCCGACCTGCCGGTACGCCTGCGTCGCTCGATTGAACTTCGAATCTTCGAAGCTATATCCGCCGACCATCGCCTTGATCTCTCCGGTCGGATTGTCGATTGCCATAATCGCGGCCTGGGGTCCCGGCTGCTGCTCAAGCTGCACGCGCACAGTCGATTCCTGCATCTCTTTGATCGAAAACTGCGCGAGGTCGCCGACCTTCAGCAACTCGCTCGGTTTTTTTCTGCCGGTCCACGCAAAATCCGACGGCGCAAGTACGGCGCGATACTGTCCGATCTTGATCGTC
>DATAMU010000011.1:0-1850 GCA_036266605.1 Candidatus Acidiferrum sp.
ATTTTGGAACCCAACCGACTTCGATCAAGGCCCTGTACTCGCGATCGCTTCCCGGATCGCGGGGTTTAGATTCAACATCATCGAGCAACAACTCGTTCGCCGCGGTTTTTCATCGCGGTTTGTAGTCTGCACGTCGCTGTAAATTTCAAATTGAAGTGAGCGAATAGAAATCTAACTTCGCCGCCGCGGAGGAAAAAACGCCGCCGCAAACAAAATGCTAACAATCGTCACAACGCCGCCAACCGTCCGGTCCCAGGTCCGCCCAAACACAACGGTAACTTCCGACGCCCCAGCCGGCAGTGCAACAACCATCTGCGCCGTATCACCGTTGTTCCCAGGCGTCACTCGCGCTCCGTTCACCTCGACGCGCCAAGCCGGATAGTTCAACACGCGCAACGCAACCCGCACCGGCGCAAGCGCGGTCACGTGCAATCGCTTCTCAGCCGCAGTCCATCGCTCCACCAAGATCGTCGCGCCGGTTGGAGCCGCCGTTCCTGCATCCGGATCGGCCGCCAGCACCTGTGCCTGCGGCGCCTTTGCCGGCAAGTTGTAGTGATCGTCGCTCTTGGGATCGTACTCATCGACGCCATCGAATCCGCCGCCCGTAATCACGCCGGCTTGCAGCGTCGTGACGTCGTCCGTATCCCACCACGTCGAGTGCACAAAAAAAATCGCACCACCAACCAGCACCAGCGCGATGCAGACCACCCAGATCCACCTGAAGCGCGACCGAGCCGCCACGGCGGCCAAAAAAAACGCAAACACAACTCCAACGATCGACATCCACCGCCAGGGAAATTGCACAAACTTCAGCTTCGGTAGCAAGTTCCAGAAAATCGCCGACGGCCGCAACATCAAAAACGTAGCCGCGGCCGCCACCAACAACATCGGTTGCCACACGGAGTCCGTCAGCCCGCAAGGTACAAATCGCTTTCCATTCGCGCTAACGACATCCGGATCTTTCCGCGACACAAGCGCCGCGACTCCGGTGAGCACAATCAGCACGATCGCCGTCGTCGAAGCGATGAAATTGAACAGCGTATGCTCGGGGTCGTTCGTCACCGAGTACAAGAAATTCTCCGCAGGCAGCAATCCAGCCGACAGCGCCTGCGTGATATTCACCCACCGCTGCTCATACGCCGCCGGCAACAGATAAAACGAGGTGAACGCGAATCCCAGCGCCATCCCGGCCAATCCGCGCGCGAGCGGAGCCAAAGTACGCGCCCGAAACGCCAGCCACGAGAAAAACAAAGTCACGCCGTAAGTCGCAATTACTCCGGCAGGTGCATTCGCCAGCCACACCGCGGCAAACATCGCGGCAAAGAACACGAGCGAGACACGCATCGCGCCATCAAATTCAAACAGGCTCGCGCCATTCGACCCTGGTTCCGTATCAACTCGAGCCGCCAGAACTCCTCCCAATTGCAGCGCGGCCAAAAACAGCAACGGATAGAACACCTGTGCCAGCAGCTCCGCGTAATCGCTGCGCATGTAGATAATCAGCAGCGCATTCGGATTCGCCGCATAACAAACGGCGCCAAACAATGAGGCGCGCTCCGGCAAAAATCGCCGCGCCAG
The DNA here is from genome assembly GCA_036266605.1 of Candidatus Acidiferrum sp. GTDB lineage: Bacteria > Acidobacteriota > Terriglobia > Acidiferrales > UBA7541 > Acidiferrum. The sequence continues at coordinate 1,579 of DATAMU010000011.1, forward strand.
CGCAAACGCCGAAACTCCCGCAAAAGTCTGGACGAGCACGATGAACGCAACCGGAACATACGTCCACGAGAAGAAAAAACTCAATGCGCCGCCCAACAGCCACGAAAACGGAGGATAAAAAATAAATCGCGGCTCGCCGAATCCGTGATTCGCCCACTCGGTCCACCGCGGAAAAACAATTCCTTCTTTCCACTGACCCGCAACGTCGAGCCACGACGCCGCATGAAACTCGAAATCGTGTCCCGAAGCGCTGCCGTAAAAGAAAAACGGCA
>DATAMU010000012.1:0-1701 GCA_036266605.1 Candidatus Acidiferrum sp.
AGGGTTTCGATGCGGAATGGGTGGCCGTCGAGATCCTTCATTGAGCGCAGGAGTTCGATATTTTCCTGGAGTGCGGCGTAATTCACGTCGGATTTGTTTTTCTCTTCAATGACCACGATCGTGTTGGGATTGACGAAACGGGCGAGATCATCGACGTGGCCGTGCGTGTCGTCGCCGGCGATGCCATTTTTGAGCCAGAGCACTTGTGAGATGCCGAGATAGTTTCGAAAGACTTCAGCGTAGTCTTCGCGGGTGAAGCCGGGATTTCGCTCTTGCGTCTTGCTGAGCAGGCATTCTTCGGTGGTGAGCAGAGAACCGCGACCGTTGACGTCAATGCTGCCGCCCTCGAGCACAACGCGGCGGCCGTTGTGCATAGGTTGCCAGATGCGGTGCTTCAATGTTTTGTTGACGTGAGTCGCGGCGACGGCGTCCTTTTTGTGATTGGCGTATTTCGCCCAGCCGTTGAAGCGCCAGTGCGTGTAGGCGAGTTCGCCGTCGGCGTTTTTAACCGAGATCGGGCCGGAGTCGCGCATCCAGCCGCGATCGGTGGGCACGCGGAAGAAATCGACGTTGGCGAGGTTCGCGCCGGACTTCGCGAGGATGTAGCGGACTTTCCGCTCTTCCGTCGCGCTCTCAACAAGAAGGTAGACGCGCTCGACCTGTGCGAGATTGCGAACGATTTCGGCGTACGCCCAGGGAATCGCGGGAAATTTCCCCGGCCAGTCGGTGACTTCGTGCGGCCATCCGAGCCAAGTCGCGTGATGGTGTTCCCATTCGGCGGGCATCGAGTAGCCCAGTTCGAATGGAGTTTGTGATTCGACTGTGGCGTCAGCTTTTTTGACACCGCGCGATTTGGGTGAAGAAGACTTTTTCGTGGGCATGCGGATTCGGGTTACTCGCCGAGCCAGCGATTTGTGATCGGATGGTACGCGTCGATGCGGCGGTCGCGCAGGAACGGCCAGTTGCGCCGCGTGTCTTCGCTTTTTGCGGGATCGCACTCGACGACGAGAATTTCTTCCTTGTCGTTCGAAGCTTCAGCGACGAGTTGGCCAAATGGATCGGCGACGAACGAGTTGCCCCAGAATTCGAGGCCAGGGTCGCCGCTCGCCGGTTTGCCTTCGTAGCCGACACGATTCACGACGGCGACGTAAACTCCGTTGGCGATCGCGTGAGCGCGCTGAATCGTGCGCCATGCGTCGAGCTGAGCCGCGCCAAACTCGGCCTTCTCATGTGGATGCCAGCCGATGCTCGTTGGATAAAAGATCACTTGAGCACCGCTCAGCGCGGTGAGGCGTGAACCCTCGGGATACCACTGGTCCCAGCAAATCTGCACGCCGATTTTTCCGTACTTCGTGTCGAAATTCGGAAAGCCTAGATCGCCTGGCGTGAAATAAAACTTTTCGTAGTAGAGGGGATCGTCGGGAATGTGCATCTTGCGATATTTGCCGAGGAAGCTTCCGTCGGCATCGATGATCGCGCACGTGTTGTGGTAAACGCCGGCAGCGCGGCGCTCGAAGAGGGAAGCGACGACGACGACTTTCTTTTCTTTCGCGACTTCCGCAAAGGCTTGAGTCGCGGGGCCGGGGATCGGCTCGGCAAGATTGAAAAGCTCGGCGTCTTCTTTGCGGCAAAAGTATTCGCCGCGAAAGAGCTCGTCCATGCAGATGATCTGCGCGCCCCGCGCAGCGGCTTCGCGAATCT
>DATAMU010000013.1:0-2940 GCA_036266605.1 Candidatus Acidiferrum sp.
CTGATTTGAGGATTTCCGCTTCGCCAACGGCCGAAGATGTGGAAGTAATCTATCCACATTGGATAGCACATGGGACTGAAGTGGCCTTTCCTGCCTCAAAGTGAGACACGCGAGACACCTTTTCGCCTATGGGGTTTTCGAAGCGGGCTAACCTCTTTCTACTGAGGCGCTTTGAGCCAAGGCGATTCCTGAAGTTTCTCGAGGTCTTGGTTTGCCAATTGCTCCCAGTCTTGGCTTCACCTTAATCTTAAGAGCCCGACCAACGATGCCAATTCAACGGTTACAGACGCCGTTTCGCAAAATTGCTGGCCTGATGATTTTGTCTTCGGTGTTGACTGGATGCTTTTCCAGTCCTGCGGCGAAGAAGCAAAAATTTTTCACCCAAGGCGAGAGCGCCTTCCAGCGGCAGGAGTATCCCGAAGCAATCATTTCGTACAGCCGCGCGCTGGAAATCGATCCGAAGTTTACGGACGCGCATTTCCGATTGGCGCAGTGCTTCGAAAAGCAGAGCAATTGGCAAAGTGCTGTTCAGGAGTTGCAACGCACGATTTCGCTTCAACCCGCGCACTGGGCGGCGCAGACCGACCTCGCGCAGATCATGTTGGCGGCAGGGAAGCCTCAGGAAGCCAAAGACCGGGTAACGACTGTCCTGCAGAGTGACCCTGGAAACATCGACGCGCAGATGTTGCTGGCAAACGCCGACGCGACGCTCGGCGACACAAAGTCCGCGTTGGCCGAAGCCCAGCAAGCGGTGGCGTCAGGAACTTCTCCGTTACGCGCGTTACTAAACCTGGCAGTAATTCAACAGAAGGCCGGGAAAGACGACGATGCTGAAGCGACGTTTAAGAAAGCGCAGGCAGCAGATGCGGCCGCATCAACGCCGCACATGGCGTTGGCGGGACTATACGCGCGCCACAATCGCTGGAAGGATGCGGCGGAACAGTTCAACGCTGCGATTTCGATCGCTCCACATGATCCGGCGGCTCGGAGCGCATTGGCTGCGCTCTATTTAAAGCAGGGAGATGCGGCGGCAGCAGAGAAAACGCTCAGCGATGCCAAGAATCAGGCGCCTGACGATCCGGCAATGTACCGCTTGCTCGGTGACTATTACATTGCTCGCGGCAACTATCCGGCGGCGCTCACGGAGTTCGCGGCGATTTCAGCGCGGCACCAGAACGACCTCGCGGTGAAGAAGTCGTACATTCAGTTGCTCGTCACCGAGCATCGCTTGGACGAGGCGGATCAGCTCGACGAATCGATTTTGAAGAAAACCCCGCAAGATACTGAAGCCTTGGTTCTGAAAGGGCAGATCCAGATTCAGCGGGCAGCATTTGATCAGGCGATGTTGACGCTACGCGAGGCACTGAAACTCGATCCGGACAACGCGATGGGCCATTTCCAACTCGGATCGGCGCTGCAAGGGAAAGGCGAACGGCAGCAAGCTGAGGTGGAATGGCGCAAAGCAGTTCGTCTGCGGCCGGATTTCGGCCAGGCTTGGTCAGCACTTGGGACGGCGGCTTCGCAGCGTTCCGACTGGAGCACACTGGATTCGATTGGTGCTGAACTGAGGAAGATCGCGCCGAGATCACCGGAGGGATATCTTTTCCAGGCGACGGCGAATTTCAATCAGGGCGATGCCGCTGCCGCTGAAGACTATCTGAAGCAGCTCGTGAAGATTGCGCCTCAAGACGCGCTGGGCTACGTGAAGCTCGGCGAGTTGCGCACGCACCAAAAGCGCTGGGCTGAAGCGGAAGACTTCTATCGTCAAGGTTTGACGCGTGATCCGAACTCATTTGCCGCCGCGCGAGGACTTGCGTCCATCGAAATCGACCGAGGACGACCTGCCGACGCAGTCCGCATCGCGCAAGCACGAGCGGACAAGAATCCGGGAGACATCGCCTCGTTCATGTTGCTCGGCCAGAGCCAAATAAAAGCAGGAAAACAGGCCGACGCAAAGCGGTCTCTTGAACGCGCCGTAGCGATTGATGGACAGAACATCGACGCGGTTGTCGCCTTGGCGCAGTTGCAGGCTTCACAGGGTGAGGCTGCAAAAGCGGCTGAGAACTATCGCAAAGCCGCCTCGCTCGCGCCCGGGAGCGCCGAACTGCAGTCGGCTCTAGGCGGAGCATATGAAGCGACGGGCGACTGGGAGCAGGCGGAAGCCTCGTATCGACGGGCGCTGGGCTTGCGAGCGGATTTTGGCCCAGCTGCAAACAATCTTGCGTATCTGATGTTGGAACACGGCGGCGACCTCAACGTCGCGCTGAGTCTGGCTCAGACTGCGCGCAGAAATATGCCCGGGCTGCCGAACACGGCCGACACCTTGGGATGGGCCTACTATAAAGGCGGGTCTTTCACCCAGGCAGCGTCCATGTTCGAGGACGCCGTAAAGAAGAACCCTGGGGACGCGACCTATCACTACCACTTGGGCTTGGCGTATCAGAAGCTCAACGATTCCGCGCGCGCAAAGGCGGAGCTTCAGAAGGCGATTAGCGTCGATCCAAAATCGGCGGTTGCCGAAGAGGCGCGCCGCGCGGCATCGCAATCCGACGGCGGTTCTTGATCGCAGATTGTGCGCTCTAGCTTGAGATCACTGATTTTGAATCAGGGAACGACAGCGACCGCTTGATTCGAATTGATGCTCTCCGTGTTTGCAGAATCGACCGAAGTTGCAACGTAGGTGTAAGTCGTTCCGGATGACACGGAGTCATCCGAGTAGGTCAGCCCGCTGATGAGCGACGTGTTCAATTGTACGAAGCCGCTGCTCCCAGTGCTTCGGTAAACGTTGTAACCCTTCACCGTCGAAGTGCTTGCCGTCCATTTCAGCGAAACCGTGTGAAGTTGCTGTGATGCGGCCGTTCCCGTGAAATTTACGCCGGTGACGTTGGCACCGTTGACTGTAGCGGTCTGCGAGCCGGGAGCAAACGTGAAGTTCGATTT
>DATAMU010000014.1:0-2591 GCA_036266605.1 Candidatus Acidiferrum sp.
CAGCAATCCGCCGCTCGAGTTGATCAGCTTGATGTGCTGCATTTTCGGCGCGTTCGCGGAGCCTTGAAACATCATGTGCTCAAACAAATGCGCGAATCCGCTGCGCCCCTGCGGCTCGAGCCGGAATCCGATTTTGTAGTACACGCCGACGGTCACGACCGGCGCCGTCGAATCCGGCGCGATCACCACATCCAGCCCGTTCGGCAGCTTGGCATGCTCGATTGCAATCTGAAGTCGATTCACCCTTTTCCCCCAATCGAAATCACTTTCTTTGAATAGCCCACGCGCGAAACAGAATGCGAAGCATCGTGCGCTGGGCAAGATTTCGCATCTTGGCGATCGGCGTCGTCCCCATCGCACGGCAAAATTCCCTCGGCTAACCGGTTCAACGCCTCGTACGCCTTGCAGTATGCAGGCGAATATTCCTGCAACGCAGCCGAGTGCTTGGCCACAACCTCATAGTCACCGCGCGCCAAAGGTCCCGTCCAGGCCGCCTTCATCCCGAGTCGCTCGTAATTCTGCAAAACCTGTTTCGTCATCGGCAAAACGGCGCGTATCGCTTCCGACCGCTTCATTCCAAGCGACATCATCAATTGAATCGCACTCTCCACAACAACGAGTGCGTGTCCTGCGGCGAGCGCTCCGGCAGCGTGATAGAGCGTCTTGTTCCGCGCATCGATCGGGGACGGACTCGCGCCAACGGCGCGCGCAATGTTCCGCGCCTTCCGCACTGCCTGCGCATCACCCTCGATCGTGAATACTTTGCCTTCCAGCGGGGGTACCGTCACGCCACTGAACGTCTGCAAGGGATGCATCGAACCGACTGCAGCGCCATGTTTTCTAACAGGACTTAGAACCGTCGAATCCAGCGCTCCGCTCGTGTGCAAAACGACGTGGCCCTTCAACTCTTCGCTACCGATGCGCGACAGCTCTTCCGCCACGCTCGCAATCGCCGAATCAGGCGTCGCAATCAAAATGCACGTCGATTGCAAAATTCGCCGCGACATCGACGCAAGGGGCGTTCCAGCTCCAATGAATCGAACCGCTCGGCGCGCGCTCGTTTCGTTCCGCGTGACCACCGCGCCGACCTTCCAACCCAGCTCGCGCAGCCGTCGGCCCAACGCACGTCCTACGCGTCCAGCTCCGACAATCGCAAGCGTTTCCGTCATCAAACAAGGATACCCCGAGGCCCACATCGGATACTAACAACCCTCTGAGCAACTCGCGAGTTCAGCGTTCTTAAAGCCTTGACCGTTTGCCGGTAATAATTTGGTCAAAAGACCGACACGAGCGAGTTTCAACCGCGACGTATAATGTCGGGTGAGGGCTCCTGCTTCCAAAATTTCGAGCGACCATTGCACACTCTCTGGACCATTCTTTTCGCGCTGATCGCTTGCTTCTGGGTCTTCTATGGCCTCCGCGGCGCGATCGCTCTCCTCCGCCTGCCTGCCCTCAAAGACTTCCCGCCCACAGCCGGTGAAGGCCTGCCTCGCATCTCCATGGTTTTTGCCGCCCGGGATGAAGAAGAAAAACTCCCGCTCGCCGTGAAGACCCTTTCGACCATCGCCTATCCCAATCTTGAAATCATTGCCGTTGACGATCGGTCGCGGGACAAAACCGCGACGATCCTCGACGATGCCGCGCGAAACGACGCTCGACTCCGCGTCATCCACGTAACGGAGCTCCCTGAAGGCTGGCTCGGCAAACCGCACGCTCTGCAAAAGGCGTACGAGGCTTCCACGGGCGAGTGGCTTCTCTTCACCGACGCCGACGTTCGGTTCGCCCCTGACGCACTTGCCCGCGCCATGAAACTCGTTCAAAGCCGAGGTCTCGATCACTTGACTCTACTCTTCGATGTGGATCGCGATGGCTTTTGGGAAACCGTGCTGCTCGCTTTCTTTGGCCTGGCCATGCACCTCGCCAACGAATCGCATCACGTATCCAATCCCAACTCACGTGCCTATCTCGGCGTCGGAGCATTTCAGCTCATTCGGCGATCTGCATATGAAGCGTGCGGCACACATAAACGCCTGGCCATGGAAGTCGTCGATGACATGAAGCTGGGCAAGATATTGAAGCTAGGCGGGTATCGGTGTTGCGTTGGCACCGGCGTAGGCTTTCTAGCGGTTCGCTGGCAATCCGGATTCCGCAATCTCATTCGTGGCGTCACGAAGAACTTCTTTGCGGGCGTGGGCTACAGTGTGCCCTTGGCGACAGTGGCTCTCGTCGGCATGTTGCTGACAAATTTCGCTCCATTTGTGGGAGTGATCTTCGGCCATGGATGGGTTCGCATCCTCGCCGCTGTTTCTGTTGCCGTCGCGTTGCTATTTCACGTCCTCGTCGATCTCGGCGCGAAGATTTCTCCGCTGTACGCGCTGACGCATCCGATCGGCGCTCTCATCTTCTGCTGGATGCTGTTGCGCTCCATGATTGTGACGTTGCGTCAAGGCGGAGTGATGTGGCGCGATACCTTCTACAAACTCGAAGACTTAAAAAAAGGCGTGGTCTGAAGCACCGAAGACCCCAGCGGAAAAATAATTGTGGATTGGGCGAGCTCGTCATGTCTTTGTAGGGCGGGGCTTGCTCCGCCC
>DATAMU010000015.1:0-11516 GCA_036266605.1 Candidatus Acidiferrum sp.
AAGATTTTTCGGCGCGGAGAGCTGAACGCCGATGCGCATGCGCTGCTCCTTGCGAACGTCCGTACACCGACTGAGCGCGAAGGCGACCTCGCCGCACAGATTGCCGCGTGCCGGATCGGGGAGCGACGCCTCAAAGAGATCGTCGCCAAGTATGGCCTCAGTGAAGTCGCGACCTACGGCCGCCACTTGCTCGAGTACTCCGCCGAGATGATGCGGGCGGCGCTGCGCGAGATGCCGCCTGGCGCTTACACCGCCGAAGACTTTCTTGATAGTGACGGCATCAGCGATCAGCCTCTTCGAATCCGCGCGCGAATCGAAATTTCTCGCGGCCAAGACGGCTCCGGTGCTAAAGCCAAAGTCGATTTCACCGGATCGTCGCCGCAGTGCGCCGGTAACGTGAACGCAGTCGAGGCCATTGCGATTTCTGCGGTCTACTACGTTTTTCGGTGCTTGCTTTCGGAAGACGTGCCGGCGACGTCGGGTTTGCTTACGCCGATCGAAATCATCGCTCCGAGCGGCACGATCGTCAACGCGCGGCCACCAGCGGCAGTCGCCGGCGGCAATGTCGAAACGTCACAGCGCATGGTCGATACGCTTCTGCGCGCGCTCGCGAAAGCCGTTCCGCAGCGCATCCCCGCCGCGAGCCAGGGGACGATGAATAATCTGACGCTCGGCGGCCTCGACCCGCGCCATCACGATTCGCCATTCGCCTATTACGAGACCACCGCCGGCGGAATGGGAGCGCGGCCGACGAAGGACGGCGCGTCGGCGATTCACACGCACATGACGAATTCATGGAACACGCCGGTCGAAGTATTCGAACAGGTCTATCCGGTGCGTATGTGCCGCTACGCCGTCCGGCGAGGCTCCGGTGGACGCGGCAAACACAACGGCGGCGATGGAATCATTCGCGAGATCGAATTTTTAACCGACATGCAGGTCGGCCTCCTCTGCGACCGCCGGACGCGCGGTCCCTATGGTCTATCAGGCGGCGCCGATGGCGCACCCGGAAAAAACACGATCGTCGCTCCGAGCGGCAAACGGACTCAAGTCCCCGGCAAATGTTCGCTCGAAGCCAAAGCCGGCTCCGTCCTAAAACTCGAAACCCCGGGCGGCGCGGGATGGGGCAAACCTTTGCGCCCGGACAACCTGCCCCGCAACCGGCGCTTAGAAGCTTTCCGTCGAATCAAAAAGAACCGACTCAAGAAGACGCTTACCGAGTAACCGTTTCCCGGGACGACGACCGCCCTCGCACATCGCCGGCCAAAATAAAAACGGCGAGCACCTTGCGGTCTCGCCGTCGTGATAGCGGAAAAAATAAAAGGCGCCGTTAGGCGCCGCCGACTTCATTCAAATGTCTCTGTCATCACCGGGAAGGTAAGCTTTGCTTTCGCAAGCGATTTAACTACGAGGCCTTCCGCCGTTTCCGAAGTGGTGTTTCGAGCCGTCGCCATCTCGCTGACCAGCAAATACTTGGCGCGCTCCAACATCTTCTTTTCGCGGAACGAAAGCGGCTTGCTACGGCTAAGGGAGACCAAGCTCTTGAGGACGACTGCGACTTCGAGAAGCGACCCGGTGCGCATCCGCTCCGAGTTTTCTTTAAACCGGTGCTTCCAATCGTGGTGCGAATTCAACTTGCCGGTCTCGAGGAATCCTAAAACTTTCGACGCATCGCTGGTACGAATCACCGACCGCAGACCGACTGTTTCCGCGTTCGATTGCGGCACCATCACACGCAAGCCGCTCGAGAGAATACGAATCATGTAGTAGCGCTCGGTTCGTCCGTTCAACACCCCGTAGCTGATCTGCTCAACAAGTCCTACTCCGTGATTCGGATACACAACCTTATCGCCAATTTTGTAATCCATAGCTTCGGTTGCCCCCCTAGGCATCGTACGGGAATCAGTGTAGGACAGGTGTAGTGAAAGAGTCAAGGTATATCCAGCAGAATCAGGGGCTTAGAGAAGGCGGCCGGACAATTTGGCATTCAAATTGCTCCCACAGACCGGACAATTCCGGCATTACTGCGGACAATTCTCGCACATCGGCGAGACACGTCTCTAACTGGAATGTCACGCTCCTCCAAGCGCATCCCCGCAACTACAACTCTCTGAATAAGTTAAGCCGACGCGCAGTCGATTGCAGCGCTTGAGGTACAATCGCTCGCAATGAATCTTTTGACTCTCGATACCTGCGACTCTCGCGGCAGCGTCTCGATCCTGCGCGACGATCAAGTACTCCAGACCGTCGAGCACGACACTATGGAAGACTACTCGATCTGGTTATTGCCCGCGATCGATTGCGCATTGCAAGCGAGTGGTCTGAGTTTCTCTGACATCGACGTTTACGTGGCCGCGTCCGGCCCTGGGTCATTCACAGGGGTTCGGGTCGGGCTCACCACCGTGAAAGCTTGGGCCGAAGTCACAGGCAAGCCCATCGTCGGTGTGTCGCGGCTCGAGGCTCTTGCCGCACAGGCCGCACCTTCTGCCGGTGAGTTCGTAGCAGCCTTCACGAACGCGCAGCGGAAACAAATCTTTGGCGCTCTTTACCGCCGCTCGAGCGATAGCTCTGCTAGCGGCAACGGCGTCGGCCACGCGCTCACCCGCATCGGGGAAGAAAGCGTTATCTCGCCTGAGGAGTTCCTCGCATGGGCTGTGGAGAATTCCGGCGGCGCGCCACTTCGCTGGATTTCCACCGATCCAGAGATGTTGGCTGAAACCGAAGTGTGGGCCGCGCGTCAGAAAAGTGGTGACACGCGCCCTGTGGATAACGCCACTACGCAAAGCGCGGTCAATCGCATCGAGTCCGCTTCGCCCATTCTTGCGCCAGCCATCGGCAACCTTGGATATCAACTGGCGCTGCTGAAGCAGTTCGTCGATCCGTTGCGACTCGACGCGAACTACGTGCGCCGATCGGACGCCGAAGTTTCCTGGATCGACCGTCAGGAACGCGCCACGAAGACCGCCGGCTAATCGCCGGCAGCGGCAGAAAGATTCAGCGGCAAGGCTGCGCAGCAACGCAACCAGGTTCAACTGCAACTTAGCGACATAAATGGGGCAAGGCAATTTTCAGGGGGACGCAGTGACTCGAAGACTCGCAGGCATCTCCGCAGTGATCGTGATCGCAGCCGTAGCGGGGGCTCTCGCTCTCAGTCCAGCCAATAGCAACGCATCATCATCTGATGTGGCCGCGGCCGCCGACTCCGACAAATCCTGGATCACCAAATCCAACGAGTACGCCAACCTGCTCATCGACATCGAGAAAAAACACTCGCCGGAAGCCGCATCGCGCGACGGCCTCAAGCAATACGATGAGCTGATTTCGGAAGACACGCACGAAGACGACCTCGCCGAGAACAACGAGCGGCGGGCAGCCCTCGAAAAATTCAAAGCCGCTCTCGCCACGGAACAAGACAAATACGTCAAGCAAGATCTCGAAATCATGATTCACAACACGGACTTGACGCTGCGTCTCTTCCAGTTCGGCTTGGACCACCAGGTGCCGTACCGAAACGCGAGCGCCGAGATCTATCAAGGGCTGCATGTGTTGTTGGACGACCAGGTCGCCGCCGATCGCCGGCCCGCTGCCGTCGTCCGCTTGCGCAAATACGCCGGCGTGGAACCGGGGTTCGCGCCGCTCACCGACAAGCTGAAGAAGTTCACCGAGTCTCAGATCGCCAAGCCAAACATGATTTACACGTCGAAAGCGCGCGTTGAAAGCGAGCTCTCGCGCAACGCTCTCTACGTCGATGGAATCGCATCGCTCTTCAAGCAATACAAGCTACAAGGATGGGAAGAGCCGTATGCCAAGCTCAAGGCGCAGCTGACGGCCTACGACGACTGGGTCAAAGCGACAATTCTTCCCAAGGCTCGCCCAGATTTCCGCCTGCCGCCGGAGCTGTACGCGTTCAGTCTGGAAAACGTTGGCATCGACATTCCGCCCGCCCAACTCGCTGACATGGCTCACAAAGCATTCAACGAGTATCAAGCGGAGATGCAGACCATCGCCGCACAAGTCGCCAAGCAACATGGCTGGCCGAACAGCGACTATCGCGACGTCATCAAGCGGCTGAAGCAGGATCAGCTCGTCGGCGACAGCATCCTTCCCTTCTATAAGGATCGCCTCAAGGTAATCGAAGGGATCATCGTCAAACAGAATCTGGTCAGCTTGCCCGAGCGGCCCGCGCGCATTCGCATCGGCACGCCCGCAGAAAGCGCGCAGCAGCCTGCACCGCACATGGTTCCGCCACCGTTGTTGAACAACACCGGCCAGCAAGGTGAGTTCGTATTGCCGCTCAACATGCCGGCAGCTGCGGGTTCAGCGAAAGCGGAAAAGGTAGACGACTACACGTTCGACGCCGGTTCGTGGACATTGATCGCGCATGAGGCGCGCCCTGGGCACGAACTGCAATTCGACTCCATGCTCGAGCACGGCGTTTCGATCGCGCGTTCGCGCTATGCGTTCAACAGCACCAATGTCGAAGGCTGGGGCCTTTACGCCGAGTACATCACGAAACCCTACATGCCGCTGGAAGGCCAGCTCATTTCGCTGCAATTCCGTTTGCTGCGCGCGATCCGCGCGTTCTCCGATCCCGAGCTGCAAGCCGGAAAAGTACAGCCTGCCGATGTGATGAAGACTCTGACTGTCGATGGTTGCTTTTCTGTTCCGTTCGCGAATCAGGAAGTCGAGCGCTATACCTTCCGCATGCCGGGCCAAGCCAACTCCTATTTCTATGGCTACACAAAACTGCTTCAACTCAGAAAAGACACCGAAGCCGCCCTCGGAACAAAGTTTGATCAAAAGAAATTCCACGACTTCGTTCTCGGCCAGGGACTATTGCCGCCGGACCTGATGCGCAAAGCAGTGATGGAGGATTTCATTCCAGCCACGCAAGCAGGCCACTAGATGCGAGCGCGCTGTGAGTGAATCGATTCGTCGCAAGAAACCCGCTGCGCGTAACGCGCGCAAACCGATCCGTCGCTTCGAGGCTCGCGATGCCGAGGCTGTCGGCAAAATTCTCGCCGGTTCACCGGAAGCCGCCGCCTGGACCGTGAAATCGCTCGAGCAACTGAACAAGCGTGGCGAACTCGGCTGGGTGATCGAAGAAAAGAAAAAAGTCGTGGGATTTTTGGTCGTGCGCGACGTCGTGGCCGAAGCCGAAATCTTGAATCTCTGCGTCGCTCCCGCGAGACGACGCGCCGGCCTGGCGGAAGCGCTACTCACGGAAGCATTGGCGGAACTGCGCCGCTCTCGCGTCGATCGGCTCTTTCTCGAAGTGCGTGAATCCAACACACCCGCGATCTCCTTTTACGAAAAGCATGGCTTCCGCACCAACGGCCGCCGTCCCGGCTACTACCGCGATCCCGACGAGGCGGCAGTACTAATGATGAAAGAACTCACAGGCTAGGACCCGCTACAACAATTTTCCTCGCACTTCCCTCTTGACGCCGAATCGCGAAGTGTTACCTTGCAGTCATGCAGTAGTTATCCAAAATTTACCCGGAGTCGTCAGGAGGAACGCATGGCCAGTCTGGCTCGCAACCCTCGGGACATACTCCTCGACGCGGACGCCGAGTATCAGCGTCTGGCCGAGCAGCATGCGCAGTACGAATCGGAACTTCAAAGAATCACTACGGATCCTTACCTCAGTTCGGAAACCCTCCTCGAAGAAGTGAATCTCAAGAAAATGAAGTTGCAGTGCAAGGATGAGATGGAACGTATTGCGGCCCGCGCCCATCGGGCCGCAGCCGGATCTACGTAAGTTAGCGCCATCGATGCCGCCGCCATCCCCGGCGCTTCGGCGTCGCCGTTTGTGGTGTGCTCACGGAAGCCGCCACTCTTGATCGGTCGTCGTGCGCGCGTCCGAACAGCGTGTGATATTGTCTAATCCACATGGTCAAAGAGGGATACTACTTCGGACTACCCCCGCTGGTCCTGGGAGTCGCCGCTGTTCTCGCCCACTGGGTCGTCGTTGGCGTCATTCTGATTGCGCTGGCGCTTTTCGTCTTCTACTTCTTCCGCGATCCTGAGCGCGTCATCACCAGTGAACCCGGAGCGGTGGTTTCTCCCGCCGACGGCCGCGTCGTTGTCATCACTGATGAGGATAACAACGGCAGGCCCGGGAAGCGCGTCAGCATCTTTCTCGCGATCTGGAACGTCCACGTCAACCGGTCGCCCGAGGCCGGCACGATCACCCAGATGAAATACCGTCCAGGCAAATTTCTGGCCGCCATGGTCGCCCGCGCCTCCGCCGAAAATGAGCAAAACGTTATTTCCCTTTCGACAGCGGCCGGCGAAATGATGTTCAAACAGATTGCTGGGCTGATTGCGCGCCGGGTAGTCTGTTGGAAGAAACCGGGAGACGTGGTGGCTCGCGGGGAGCGGATTGGATTGGTGCGATTCGGCTCACGTGTCGATCTGTGGGTGCCTCGTGACGCAGAAATCCTGGTCAAGTTGGGCGACAACGTGAAGGGCGGTTCGAGCGTGCTCGCGCGCTGGCCGGTTCGCGTTGGGTCAAATTCAAATAAGCAGCAGGATGCTGGGGCAGCAATCGATAATTTCGCGGCAGCGGGAAATCCAAAATAAATGTCTGACGTAGAACAACAGAACGGGCACTCGGAAGCACCCGAGTTTTCGCTGCGCGGCAAGCGGATTCGGAATCCGAAGCTGCGGCGCGGCATTTTCCTGCTTCCGAGCATGTTTACCGTGGGTAACCTGCTTTGCGGGTATTACGCGAGCGTTGCGGCTTTGGCGAGCACCGACCCATCGGGCGACGCTTTCGATCGCGCGGCAAAAGCGATCGGGTTGGCGATGGTGTTTGACGCGCTCGATGGTCGGGTTGCGCGCCTCACCGGCACAAATACGGAATTCGGCGTCCAGTTCGATTCGCTAGCGGACGTAGTGACCTTTGGCATCGCTCCCAGCTTGCTTGCGTATTCGTGGGGTGTGCGAAATCTTCCAGGGCTCGACGTATCACAAGGGATTCAGCAGATCGCGCACTTCGGCTGGTGGTTCTGCCTCGCGTTTGTGGTGTGCTGCGCCTGGCGGCTGGCTCGGTTCAATGTGCAAGGCATGGCCCCTGGAGGATCGAAGTATTTCGTTGGGATGCCGACGCCTGCTGCGGCGGGCATGATCGCCGCGACCGTGCATGCGTTCAAGTATCCAATTACGGATTGGCGCTGGTCGATCGCGTGGATATTTCTCGTGCTGGGATTGGCGTCGCTGATGACGAGCACGATCCGTTTCTACAGTTTTAAGGACCTGCCTTGGACGCGCAAACAGCCGTCGCTGGCGATCGTGATGATCGCGTTACTTGGCGCGGCCGTTTGGCGCTGGTCCGAGGAAGTTTTGCTTCTCATCGCCGCGACGTATACTGCAACGGGCGTGACGTTGCACATCGTTCGTCTGCTGCGGCATCGCCTCGTCTCTCATCGAACCGCGTGATCCATGTCACTTGAACGGGAATCCACTCGAATCGTGATCGCTGGAGCTTCGTCGTTGCTCGGCGCAGAGTTGAAGTCTCTGTTGGAGCAAGGGCGATTTGCAGCGTCGGATTTTCGGCTGCTCGACGAAGAGCTAGCGGCGGGAACGCTGACTGAAGCGGGTGGCGAGCCGGTCGTCATTCAGCCTGTCGAAAGCGACAGCTTCAATCGCGCGCGATTTGTATTTTTTGCCGGTTCGGCGGCTTTCACCGCGGCGAATCTCGATCTGGCGAAGCGCAGCGGCGCGCTGGTGATCGATCTTTCGGGACATTCCGCGACGGTCGCGGAAGCGGTGCCCTGGTTCCGCGGATTCGACTCGCTGCACGGGCAACTCTCGGCGGCCGATACGCAATCGAAACTGGTTTCGATTCCTTCGGCGGCGGCCGAAGCGATCGTACGCATGGCGTTCGGGCTCGGCGACTTGAGATTACGCGCGCTCACGGTGACGGTGCTGCTGCCAGTTTCCGCGTGGGGCAGATTCGCGATCGAAGAGTTGGAGCAACAGACGAGCAAGTTGCTATCGTTTCAGCCGGCGGGCACGGAGATGTTCGACGCGCAGATTGCGTTCAATACGATGGTGCAATTCGGCGAGAAGAGCCGGTTTGATCTGCGAGCTGCGGCGACGACTCTGCGCGCGGAAGTGAGTTCGTGTTTGCGAGGAAGTGCGGTCGTGCCGGCGATTCAGTTGGTACATGTGCCGGCATTTTACGGGACGACGTTTTCGATCTGCGCGGAGTTGGATCCGACTGCGGATGTGAATGCGATTGAGGCGGCGATCAAAGCTGCGGGATTTACGGCGAAGGCCGCGAATGACCCGCCGAACAATGTGAGCACGGCGGAAGAGACTTCGATTGGATTGGCGCAGCCTGCGCGCGACGAAGCGGTTCCGGGGATTTGGTGGTTCTGGGGCGCGGCGGATAACATTCGGTTGCGGGCGTGGAATGCGGTGAAGCTGGCGGAAACGCTCGCGGAGAAACTCGCGGAATGAGATTTGTGCGGTCGAATCGGCTCCCTTCTCTTTTCTCGTTGTCGCTATTTGTCGTTGCGTCGCTGAGCGCGATCGGATGCGGGTATCACGTCGCAGGAAGATCGAGCGCGCTGCCTCCGGAGATTCACGTCATCGCTGTGCCTGCACTGGAAAACGCCACGACAACGTATCGCATCGAGCAGCGCCTTACTTCTGCGACGGTGCATGAGTTTTTGTCGCGAACGCCGTACAAAGTCGTATCGAATCCAAACGATGGCGATGCGGTCCTGAAGGGAAAAGTGTTGACCCTCGAAGCCGTGCCGTTGTTGTTTGATACGACGACGGGACGCGCGACGACAATGCTCGTGCAGATGAAGTGCGAAATCACGCTGACGCAAACATCGAACGACAAGGTTCTGTATCATACGGATAATTTCGTCTTCCGCAGCGAATACGAAATCTCGACCGACGTCACGAGCTTTTTCAGCGAGCAAGACCCCGCGCTCGATCGCGTGGCGAAGGATTTCGCGCAGCGATTGGTCGCGGCAGTCATCGAGAATTACTGAGTTTCGAGTTTCGAGTTTCGAGTTTCGAGTTTCGAGTTTCCAGTTTCCAGTTTCCGATTTTGGAGTCTCCATGGCGCGGATGTCGCAGCAAAAATTCCTGGCGCAGTTGCAGAGCGGAAAGCTGATTCCAGCGATCCTGCTGCTTGGCGATGAACCGTATCTACGCGATGCCTGCCGCGCGGAGCTGATTGAGAAGTTCGTGCCGGAAGGCTCGCGTATGTGGGGCGTCTCGCGTTTTTCCGCGGATCGCGGCGAGGTGGAGCAAGCGCTCGGCGCCGCTCAAATGTTGCCGATGCTGGCGCAGCAGCAAATCATCTTCATCGAAGACCTGGAGCGCATCGAAAAGCTTGGCGAGAAAAATCGCGAAGCCACCGTCGATGCGATCAGCGCGTATCTCGAGAACCCGGCCCCGTTCACGGCGCTGGTGCTGGAAGCGAAGTCGCTCGATCAGCGAATGAAGCTCGGCAAGTTGCTGCTCGATCGCGCGCTCGTCGTTGAAGTCGGGCTTGGCGACAATCCCGAAGCACGCCTCGGGACCGCGACGGCCCTCGCGGAAACGTTCGCCCGCGAGGAAGGCGTAAAACTCGAGAGCGGCGCCGCCGAAGATCTCGCCGAATACGTGAGCGGCGATTTAATGCGCCTGCGCACCGAAATTCGCAAGCTGGCCACCTACGCTGCGGAGCGAAAATCGATTCGGCGCGAAGACGTCACCACGCTGGTGATTTCGGAGAAGACTTCGACGGCCTGGGAACTTGCGGACATGCTGGCCGCTCGGCAAGCGGGTCCTGCGATGGAATTTCTGGAGCGCATTCTGCGCCAGGGCGAAGAGCCCGTCATGATTCTGGGCGCGCTCACCTGGACGTACCGCAAGCTGATCGAAGCCGCCGACGCAAAGGGCGTCTCGAACGGTTATCAGGCGGCACGCGCGTTGGGAATGCCTCCGGTAAAAGCGGAGATGGCATTGCGCAGCGCCCGCAAAATCGGCAAGCCGCGCCTCTTGCAAGGACTTCAGGCCCTGCAGCGCGCCGACGGCCTGCTCAAAGGCGGCGCCGACGATCCACGCACGGCGATGGAATTCCTCATCGTGGAACTGACCGGCACTGCTGCGCGCTCGGCGGCGGGTTGAGCCGCCCGTTTCGTTTTTGACGATTTCCTGGGAGCAATGAAAAAGGGCGCCTGCGAGGCGCCCTTTTCTTCGAATCCCTGTACTACAAGTCCGCTCGATCTAATGGCCGAATTAATCCTTACGCCTTCGCTTTGACCTGATTGAACGCCAGTGTCAGCCGCGACTTGTAACGATTGCCGGTGTTCTCGTGCAGCACGCCTTTGGTAATGGCGCGGTCGATCGCCGACATCGTCGGATGCAGCAAATTGCCGGCTGCTGTGGCATCTTTCGCCGTAATCGCTGTGCGCAGGCGACGCATCAGGGTGCGGACCCGCGTCCGGTTGGCGCGGTTCACGTCGGCGCGCTCGCGCGACTGCTGCGCACGCTTCAGTACCGACTTTTTCCGCTTCTTGATCTTTCCCTGTCCACCTGGCATTTCCTATCGCTCCTTATGTGTGCTGCTCAAACAATTAACTGTAAACGACGAGTGAACGCTTGTCAAACGTGGCCCGTGCAAAACCGCGGCACTTTAGCGGTTATTTTGCCTCTGGAGCCGCCTCTACGGCGGCGTTCTTGATGGCGTGCTCTACCGCATCCTTGGCGACCACGCCGTTCCGCGAATGGTCGGTGATGTTGTCGTAGAGCAGCTGCGTTGAGTTGTTGTTGATCTGCGTGGTGTACGCGTTCGTGATTTCCGTCGCGATTTCGAGGAGCTTTTGGTTCGAAGCCGCGTCGAGGTCATCCCCCGTGATTTCGACTCGTTTGCCGATGTACGACGCCGCGATGCGCCGCGCAACCTGGTCGGCGGTCTGATAGGTGTACTCCGCGATTTCGCGATGCCCTTCTTCGTGATCGGCGATCGTCTGCGGAGCCTCTAGCGGCACCCAAACATTGGTCTGAAGCTGAAGCGTCATCGCCACTTTTGTGATGGTGAGCATTGCGTGGGTCGAGTCGGTACGACGAGGCTGGCCGCCGATGCTGGAGCGGGCAATGAAATCGGAGTCGCAGACCGCGGCTTCGCCAGGGTGAAGCGGCGGCATATTCGCCGGAGGCGCCGCAGGATCGAAAGTGTGCGACATGTATTGCGCCGGCACCTTGGTGATCTGGACTGCGTCCGCCGGCAATTTGGTCGGCGCGGACGAATCCGGAGCGCCGTGGCACGCGCACAGACACACACAAACGATCGCGCAAAATCGGAATATCCGACCCAATCGAGCTACTCCTTGCGACTATTTTGAGCGAACGACCCGCTCGCAACATTTGTTTGTGGGAAGCGATTGCTGCGAAAGACACGGTACGTAAAGTCGGCCGTTGGGTGCCGCACCCTTCAGCTTTTCGAAGGGCGCGGTTTTTCCCGTCATTACCCAGTCGACCCGACATCTACCCGTCTCGTTCCT
>DATAMU010000016.1:0-1519 GCA_036266605.1 Candidatus Acidiferrum sp.
CGGCCTCTGCGTGTCGCGGCTGAAGCAGCCTACGATCTGATCCGCCTTCGCGATCATCAAAGGCTTCAGTAGCAGCGCGTCCACGATGCTGAACATCGCCGTGCTCCCGCCAATCCCGAGCGACAGCACCACAATCGCCGCCAGTGAAAATCCCGGCTGCTTGAACAACATACGGACGCCATAGCGAATGTCGGAAATCAGATTTCTCAACAGAAGACCCTCCCAGTTCGTGAGAGGGGATACGAGCAACCCACCACAAAAGTTGCGCGAGATTCGAATACAAGCGGATATCTTCGCTTTAGTCTCAAAGCCGATGACATGCAGAACCTGTTGAAAAGGCTGTCATCCTGAGCGAAGCGAAGGATCTCAGACGTCCCCGCCAGATCCTACTTGACCGCAGTTAACGAATGAGCTATACTCTCTTCAGGTAAACTCGCGTCACGAAGCACCCTTTATCAATCGTCGTAACAAATTTAGTTTCAGCAACTTAGCATTCCACCCAAAGTGCAAACCCTTTAGAATGACATTCTTGCATCATCTCGTCGTCTATCTACTTTAGTTTCACATCCTTGCGCAAAAAGGGGTGGGGGGGTCCCCCCTCCCACTTGTACGCGGCTTTACCCTGAGGGCTTTGCTCGAAGGGACGCTGCGCCCCAGGTCCGCACGATCCATCCGTTCGGGGTAGCGCCGGCGCCGCCATCTTGCCGGCAGTCTTCGCTCTAATGCTTCCCTACTATTCAGTCCCAATTCGGAACGCGTAGAATATCCCTGCTGAACGTGATCGCCCGAACTCGCTCGAAAGTGACTCTGTGAAACGAATGGCAATCTGGATCGCCGCCGTCTTCGGCGTGCTCTTGATCGCAGCCTTCGTCGGCCTTTCCATGATGGCTGGCAGCCCGAAGGACGCCTACGGCATGGTCCGCTACGCACTGCCGTACATGCACCGCGGCAAGCTCAAGCCCGGTGACACCGCGCCCGACGCTCCGCTGCTCGCGCTGAGCGGAAAAGAGAAATTCCGGATTCACGATCGCATCGGCGGCCGCCCGCTGATGGTCGTCTTCGGCAGCTACACTTGACCGCCGTTCCGTCGCCAGGTCGGCGACATCGTCCAGATTTATAACGATTACAAAGATCACGCGGACTTCCTCACCGTCTACGTGCGCGAAGCGCATCCCACCGATGAGTGGCAGATGAAATCCAACGTGAAGGAAGACGTCTGCTACGCGCAGCCGAAAACGTTGGAACAGCGCATCGCCATCGCCAACGATTTCGTCGAGCGCCAGAAATATCCAGTTCCCTTCGGCATCGACGACATGACCAACGCCGCAAACGACGCCTACTCCGCATGGCCCGAGCGCATCTACATCATCGACGAGCAAGGTAAGATCGCTTACGCTGGCGGAATGGGCCCCTTCAACTATCACCCCGAAGAAGCCCGCGCCTGGCTCGCCGCCCGCTACGGCGAAGTAAAACACGATCCCAAGCCCGCAGCCTATCGCGACAACGACGGCTAGCTCTC
>DATAMU010000017.1:0-4947 GCA_036266605.1 Candidatus Acidiferrum sp.
TGTGAATTTGTAGGTGACGCCGGAATCGTCGAGCAGCCGGTCGAGCGCTTGTTCATCGGTGTACGTGCCTTGCACACCCGGAGACGCGAGCAAACGAATCCCGTCGTCCACAAAGCTCACATGAATGTGCGTCAGAATTTCGAACGCGGAGACTGTCGAGTCGAGTGAGCCCGCTGGGATCTCGAAACGTCGAGTTGGAGCAGGCGAGCCGCTTGTCTGGGTTTGGGCTGTCGATGCGAGTTCGGGAGACTGAGCGAGGGTGATCTTGGAGGCACCAAACGCGGTGTATGCCACCAGTGTGCCCATCGCAACAAACCGGTACGTGACCGGCCATTTCGAGATCTTGGACTTCTTTTTCGAAGTGCGCTTTGCGGCACGGTGAGACAGTCTTGCTGTGTTGCGATTCATAAGGCCAACCATCCGAGTAGTGTTTGAGACTCCGTCGATCCTTCAGTTGCAACCGTTTTGCAACTAAATACGACCAGTTTGGTCCTAATGCAAATGATTGTCAACTGGCGCACAGCGAACGGCACATTAATAAACGTTAGTCGTCAATTTGCGACCGGAACGGTCGTATATTGCATTGAGTGGTACGACCCATCGGGTAAGCCGCTTGGGCCGATTTCGCAGCACGCTTGAAAATTCTGTCCAAATGATATGTAGTGCGTTGTCGCAATTGGCAGTTCTTGGGTGAACATTCAAGGATGGCTTCAAGCGAACCGAATGAACGCGACGATATCGATTGTAGATACCGGCCGCACCTCGCGTTAAGACCCACCGTCGTATCCGTATTTGTAATTGTCGGCCTCGCTGTTACGACGCCATCGATTTCATCGTCGTTCGCGTCAGCAGCGTGCGCGGGGCAGAGTGATCACGGTTCTCCTGTCGTGGTTCAGCCCGGCGCACCCGGCAAACCCACCAAAACGCTTCCGCCAGATACGCAGGCCAAACTTCCGCCGCGTTCGAAAGCCGATGTCGAATTCATGCAGGGCATGATCATGCATCATGCGCAAGCAGTGGAAATGACCGCTCTGATCGCATCGCACACCGGGAATAAGGATCTGCGTATGTTGGGCGCGCGTATCAGCAGTTCGCAATCCGACGAAATCAAGTTTATGAAGCGGTGGCTGGCGACGCGCGGCGAATCGCTTTCGCTGGGGATGGCGGGCATGTCCGGTATGGATGCGTCCGGCGGCGCGATGGCACTGATGCCTGGGATGTTGACCGCCCAACAAATGGAGGCACTACGTAGTGCGCATGGCGCAGAGTTCGATCGACTTTTTCTGACGGGAATGATTCAGCATCACGACGGTGCGCTGACCATGGTCAAAGATTTGTTCGATACCGCAGGCGCCGGCCAGGACGCCGAGCTTTTCAATTTTGCGACAGACGCGGACAATACGCAGCGCGCCGAGATCAAGATCATGCAGTCGATGTTGGAAAAGAAAACGCTTGAGGAGAGTCGATGAGCCGAGTGCCGAGTCTGAATCTAAGCCTGACGATGCGAGTGCTGGGATGCGCCATTCTACTGGGAATGGGAGGGATGCGAGTGCAGGCGCAGAATCCAGCGCCACCATCGACGCCTCCCGCGGCGCAAAAGCCTGTCGACGCCAACAAGGACGCCGACAAAGACAAAGATAAAGATAAGGACGACGACGAGGATGACAACCCGTTCGCGCCGGAACCCGCACCGACGCTGCCGCCCGGCATGAAAGGCTCGGACGCCAACGATCCGCGCGCGAAATTGACGCCGGGCATATACGACGCCGGCGAGACATCGATGGGAATGAAGCACTTGGCGCTGATCAAGAAGCCCGAGGCATTTCAGTTGGGTACTTCCGACCCGGAAGCGGCCAAAGTCAAAAAAGTGATGGATCAGCTTGGCATCAACAATCCCAAGATTCCGAAGGAGATGAATCTCGTCATCGCACAGCTGGCCTTCGCCAACTCCGACATGGCGTTTCAGGGTACTCACCTGTTCCAGGGAAATTTCTATGGAATGAATATTTTCGACATCTCGAATCCCGCAAATACGAAATTGCTGACGTCGATGGTTTGTCCCGGCGGGCAGGGCGACGTTTCTGTCTATAAGAATTTGATGTTCATGTCGGTCGAGATGCCGAACGGGCGGCTGGATTGCGGCGTGGAGGGGTTTCCGCCGGAGCCGCCACCCCCGGCCGATGCTGACAAAGATAAAGATAAAGACAAAGAAAAGAAGCGGAAGATTCCAGCGGCGCAGAAAGAGCGCTTCCGCGGCGTGCGCATTTTCGATATTTCCGACATTCGAAATCCGAAGCAGGTCGCCGCGGTGCAGACTTGCCGTGGATCGCACACGCATACGCTTGTGCTCGATCCCAACGACAAAGAGAACGTGTACATCTACGTGTCCGGCACATCGTTTGTGCGGCAGCCGGAAGAATTGGCGGGATGCTCTGGCGAAAAGTCGGACAAAGATCCCAACACAGCGCTATTTCGAATTGAAGTGATCAAGGTGCCCGTTGGGACGCCGCAGGACGCGAAAATCGTTTCGAGTCCACGTCTATTCATCGACGCTCGGACGGGCGCGATGAACGGGTTGAGCAATGGCGGAACGCACGGCAAGAAGGGTCCTGAGAAACCCTCCGATACCGATCAATGCCACGACATCACGGTGTACTCTGCGGTCGGACTGGCAGCGGGCGCGTGCTCGGGCAACGGAATCGTGCTCGACGTCAAAGATCCGGTGCATCCGAAGCGCGTCGATGCGGTGAATGATCCGAACTATTCCTATTGGCACTCGGCGTCGTTTTCGAACGACGGCAGCAAAGTGGTGTTCACCGATGAGTGGGGCGGCGGGCTCGGCGCACGCTGCCGCGCCAGCGATCCGAACAAATGGGGCGCGGATGCGATTTTCAACCTGAAAGACGACAAGCTGACATTTGCGAATTATTACAAGCTGCCGGCGGCTCAGGGCGACACCGAGAACTGTGTCGCGCACAACGGCTCGCTTGTTCCCGTGCCGGGTCGCGATATCGAAGTGCAGTCGTGGTACCAGGGTGGCATTTCGGTGATGGATTTTACCGACACCGCGCACCCGTTTGAAATCGCGTACTTCGATCGCGGTCCGATCGACCCCAAGGTGCTCGTGCTCGGCGGAGATTGGTCGGCCTACTGGTACAACGGCAACATCTACGCGTCCGAAATTGCGCGCGGGCTCGACATTTTTGAGCTCACGCCGACGAAGGATCTGACACAGAACGAAATCGACGCGGCGAAGGCGGTCAAGGTCGCCGAGCTCAACGTGCAGAACCAGCAAAAGATCGAATGGCCGGCGCAGTTGGTTGTCGCCAAGGCGTATTTGGATCAGCTCGCGCGGTCACAGGCATTGCCGACGGACCAGATTGCGAATTTGCAGAAAGCGATTCACAGCGCCGAAGCTTCGCATCTCAGCAAAGGAAAAGTGAAGAACCTGCAGAAGATGGCGCCGTCCGTGGAACAAAGCGCCGCCACGGCGAAAACTCCGGCCGATGCGGCTCGGTTGCACTCGCTCGCGAAAATCCTCGAGCATCCGGCCGCCTAACGGCGACGGGATAACGCCCGGATTCTCAAGTACCGTCGTCCAATAAATTTGGCGGCACTTCTTTGCCTTGACTTGACGCGTGAAAATATTTCTCAAGATCGTCCTTGTGCTGTTCATCTTGTGGGTTTGCACAGTGCTAGCTTCAATTTGCGGAGGAGTTGCTGGCGCACTAGCGGCGGTACTCCTTCACGCAAGCCCGTTCGGCATCACTTTGATCGTCAGAGTCCTCGGCACGCTTTTCTTCTTCGGCTTCGTTCTTTTGGCCTGGGTGATCTATTCACGCCTCCGAGCTCGCAGGTTGGCTCGAAAAGACAGCGTCGCCTGACGGCTCGACAGTAATAGCGGCGAGAAATCGCAGTCTGCCCACCCGTGGCGTATTCGCCACCATTCGTCTCCGCTCATTCTTCAGCATCCGGTGAAACGGAATAGCATTGAGGTCGGCCTCGAGTCGCATGATGTCGATGTCCGCGGGTCGTGTAGTATCGTCTGGTAATATGTACTGAGTTGTGACTACAATGAGCAAATGGAGTCATCCACGAATCGCGTAATTGCAGTGACCGGTGCAGGCGGTTTCATCGGCGGTGCCCTCGTTGCGGATTTGCGTCGCCGGGGTTGTCCGTCCATTCGCGCGGTGGACGTAAAGCCTTTTCATCAGTGGTATCAGTCCTTCGACGACGTCGAAAATCTTTCCCTTGATCTCAACGTCAAGGAAAACTGCGAAATCGCTGCGCGAGACGCTACCGAGATTTATAACCTCGCCGCAAATATGGGCGGCATGGGCTTTATCGAAAGCAATAAAGCCTTGTGCATGCTGTCTGTGCTGATCAACACGCACATGCTGCAGGCATCGCTCAACGCCGGCGTGCGGCGCTATTTTTACTCGTCGTCTGCGTGCGTTTACAACGCGGACAAGCAAAAGGGCTTCGAAGCCCCCTCTCTAAAAGAAGAAGACGCCTATCCCGCGCTTGCGGAGGACGGCTACGGCTGGGAAAAACTTTTTTCCGAAAGAATGTGCCGCCATTTTCGCGAAGACTTTGGCCTTGAGACTCGCGTCGCGCGTTTCCACAACGTTTACGGCCCTTGGGGCACCTGGTATGGCGGACGCGAAAAAGCTCCCGCCGCGATTTGCCGCAAGGTTATCGAAGCAAAGCGCAGCGGCCGGCACGAAATCGAAATCTGGGGCTCCGGTGAGCAAACGCGCAGCTTTATGTATATCGACGATTGCATCAAGGGCATCGATATGATCACTCGATCGCAAATTCTTGAGCCGATCAATCTTGGCTCGAGCGAAGCTGTGTCGATCAATCGCCTAGTCGATCTGGTGGAAGAAATTGCCGGCATCAAGCTTCAGCGCAAATACGATCTGAGCGCGCCAAAAGGCGTGAACG
>DATAMU010000018.1:0-2761 GCA_036266605.1 Candidatus Acidiferrum sp.
ATCTACCACGCGTTTGCCGTCTGATGGTGAGAATGTTCCGGTCACGCGGTAGGTCATATCAAGAGGAAAGAAGATGGGGCCGGCATAGTTGCGCACGGCCGGACTGTTGAGATCTTTCACGCGGATGCCCAGACGTTCGCCGCGTTTAATTACGCGCAGGGTCAGATTTCCGAGTTCAATCAGAGTGGCTTTGCCAGTTACATCGGCCTGCAGCTTTGCGCTTTTTTGAACCTTGCCATCAACCTTGGCTTCTACGGCGGGTTCGAACTCAACTGTGACATCATCACCCTGGCGAATGAACCGGCCAGCTTTTGCCGGACCAGATGGGAGCACGATTGGATTGTTGCTGTCGCTACCGAAAACATTATCGCCCGGCTTCAACCAGAAGAGCCCTGCGAGTGGCAACCAGTTCTGCTTGAGATCATCGACGAGTTCGGCTTTCCATTTGTCGAAATCTTTGACGTAAGCGGCATCCGGCGGTTGCAGCGCGGAGGCCGAAACCAGCGTGAACAGGCTG
This sequence comes from Candidatus Acidiferrum sp., assembly GCA_036266605.1. Taxonomy (GTDB): domain Bacteria; phylum Acidobacteriota; class Terriglobia; order Acidiferrales; family UBA7541; genus Acidiferrum. Next base: position 518 of record DATAMU010000018.1, read on the forward strand.
GTTGCAACGACTGAAGCATAACGCCTAACGTTTTTCCGCATACTCCCTCGGATCGGGCAGCGGCTCCAGGCCGCGTCCGGCAAAAATTTCAGCGAATTCGTGCACCAGTACATCGTGGATAAGTCCGTTGGAAGCGAGGGTCTCACGGCTGTTCAGCTCGAACGGACCTCCGGCAAAATTTGTGATGCGGCCCCCGGCTTCTTTGACGATCAGCACACCCGCGGCCGTATCCCACGGATTTAGGTTGAACTCCCAGAAGCCATCGAGGCGTCCTGCCGCAACGTAGCACAAGTCAAGGGCAGCCGATCCCGCGCGGCGCACGCCGTGGGTACGCAACGTAATCTGATGATAAAAGTGGATGTTCGGGTTTTTGTGACGCTTGTGGCTGGGAAAGCCGGTGGCGACCAGCGACTCTTTCAGATTGACCGTTTTCGAAACGTGGATCGCGGCATCATTCAAGAAGGCTCCGCCTCCGTGCTCGGCCGCAAAAAGCTCGTTGCGCGTAGGATCGAAACATACGCCGGCGATCATCTGGTCAACATGGCATAAGGCCATCGAAACGCAGAAAACGGGGAAGCCGTGCGCGAAATTGGTGGTGCCGTCGAGGGGATCGACGTACCAGCGATAATCGCTGCCGGTATCGCGCAAGCCTTCTTCTTCGCCGAGTACGTCGTGCGTTGGCCAGAGCGCCCGAATGCGTTCACGAATCAACGTCTCCGATTTCCGGTCCGCCATCGTGACCAGGTCGGCGTCGCCCTTGTATTCGATTTTGATGTGCCGGTCGAAGTGCTCCATCAGCAACGCTCCCGCTTCGCGGGCGATTGCCGTCATGGCGGGAAGAAATTCGTGAGTGGGCAATTTAGTTTTGTGTGAGCGCAGATGCGCTGTGTTCAGTTTCGCAGATGTGGGAGAGCAAGGCAAAAGACGTGTTCAGGCCGGAGATGCCTACGGTTTAGCGCGCGCTTCGCCGACCGCTCTTTGCACTGCTAACAACTCCTTCAATACTTCGCGCAGTTTGGTCGAGTGCAGGGCATTGGCGCCGTCGGATTTGGCTTCTTTGGGATTGTCGTGGACTTCCATGAACACGCCGTCGACCCCGGCGGCGACGGCTGCGCGCGAGAGTAACGGAATGAATTCGGGCTGGCCGCCGCTGACGGCATGATCGCCGTCGCCGGAAGCGGAAGGTAGTTGGACGGAATGGGTGGCGTCGAAGACAACCGGCGCAAACTTGCGCATGATTGCCAGCGAACGCATGTCAACGACGAGGTTGTTATAGCCGAAGCTGGCGCCACGTTCGGTCACGAATATGCGATCGTTTCCCGCCGAGCGGCATTTTTCGACAATGTGCTTCATGTCCCAGGGCGAGACGAACTGGCCTTTTTTAATGTTCACCGCACGGTCGGTCATGCCGGCAGCAACGACGAGATCGGTTTGGCGACAGAGGAAAGCGGGGATCTGTAATACATCCGCGACTTCGGCGACTTTAGGAACGTCAGGGGCTTCGTGAACGTCGGTCAGAATTGGGACGTGGACTTCGTCTTTAACTTTTTTCAGAATGCGGAGCCCTTCGACCAAACCCGGCCCACGAAAACTGCGGATCGAAGTGCGGTTGGCCTTGTCGTATGACGCTTTAAAGATGAACGGGACGTTAAGGGAGCGGGTTACGCCCTTGATGACTTCCGCCATGAAGAGCGCGTGCTTTTCGCTTTCAATCACGCAGGGGCCGGCGATGAGAAACAGATTGCCGGAGCCGACATTGATAGAGTCGATTTGGAAGGAAGTTGACAAGAAAAGATTTTAACCGCCGAGAACGTCGAGAACGCAGAGAAAAGATTAGGAACCGATAAAACATGAGTTCCCAGATGTTGCTTTTCCCGATGCGCAATAATCTGCGCGAGTCCCAATGCGAAGAAATCCGTTGCTCTGCGAGTCGCCGTACTCGGCGGTAAGTTATCTCGCCACTTTCACCGGCCGGTGAAACATTTCAACGGCGGCGGTCTCTTTGTCTGTAAGTCGCTTCTGCTTGCGCTCGTACGCTGCTCCGACGAACGTTCTGAAGAGCGGATGCGGCTCGAGCGGTTTCGATTTGAATTCGGGGTGGAACTGACATCCGATGAAGTGCGGATGGTCCGGCAATTCGACGATCTCGACGTAAGTTCCATCGGGCGTTGAGCCGGAAATTCGCAGACCGGCTGCGGTCAGGAGAGACTCATACTCGCGATTGAACTCGTAGCGATGGCGGTG
>DATAMU010000019.1:0-6938 GCA_036266605.1 Candidatus Acidiferrum sp.
AGCGCCTTTGGATCCTTCAGGTCGGCGGGATTCAAATTGACCTGAATGTCTTCAGAGGGCACAGCCGTGCCGGGCACCTGATGCCAGAGTTCGATGGCTTCATCCCGGTCGGGACCGCGCCAGCGATCGGCGACGAATGAAATTTCTTTGAGCGCACCGACGGAGTAGTTCGCTGCGATCTGAATGCGCGCCACGAGCAAATGGTAGCCGGCGCGGTGGGGCTCCAATGCTTCCGCGCGCTGCGCCATCACAAAAGCGCCCTGGAGATCTCCGACACGAGCCATCGCAAGGGCGAGCTGTATATCTGCGGGAGCGAAGGCGTTGTTCACGCTCTGAACTCCATACATGGCTGAGCGAAGCGCTTTCATGTCGTCGGGCGTCGGATTGGGAACCGAATAGTAGGCCAGCATTGCTTTGTAGAAGCGGGCGAGAAAGCGATCGTGGTCGAGCTCGACGGCTTTGGCGAAATCTGCGGAGGCGTCCTTGTCTTTTCCGTCGGCAAAGTCGAGGAAGCCGAGCGTTTCATGAGCGAGAGGCTGATTGGGATCATCGCGCAGAGCCTGCTCGATCGACTGACGAGATTCCGGGCGGTCATGGGACCAGAAACGATATGTGCCGATTTCGGCTTCCGTTTCGGCAACGCTCATCGTTCGATTCGTGAAATCTTTTTCGTTGATCTGGGGATTGTCCAACGTGTAGCTGCTGAAAAGAAACTTGCCCACGTATTGGCGCAGGCCCTTTTCCACGTCGTTGAAATTGCCGAAGGCCTCCTGAAAAGCTTTTTGCTGCGGCTCGCGATTCATGAGCGCTTTGTAAAATTGATTGAGCTTGTCGCCTCTGCCCATTTCTGGAGACATCATCAGGTAGTGAACTAGGGCCCAGGACTCTGCATAAAAGAGATCGCGGCCTTGCTGGTCGTTCGAGAACTTTACCCAAGGATTTTCGGAGATCAATTCGTCGAGCTTGATGAGAGTCTTCTGCCGAAGAAGGTTGACGCGCGCGCTTGGAGCGCCAACGTAAGTCTTTGAGCCTTCGAAGCGCGAATTGCCGTAAAACTCGGCGAGACCCTCGTCGAGCCAGATCGGAAGCCATTGAAAATTCGCGTGGAGGAGAGTGTGGGTGTACTCGTGATAGACGGTGCTGTATTGCGCGCCTTCGTGGATTTGATCCAGGCGCACGACCGCGTATTTGCGCTCCCAACCGTCCTGAAAAATGCCTCCGTATTTGGAGGCGCTCTTCTTCCAGAACTCGGGAGCGAGATCGTGCAAATCGTATTCGTTTTGCGGCGCGAGGATGGTGAGGATGGCGCCGGTGTCGAGGCGCATTTTCGGAAAGCCAACACCGAAGACGGCGCGCATTTGCTCGAATTGAAGAGCGAGGCGGCGAGCGTCGTTGGCGCTGCCGTCGGTGAGGACGCGGAAGTGGGGGCTTTTGACTTCGATCCAAGGGTGCTGGGCTGCATGGAGCGGCGTGAAGATGCCGGCGCCGCACGCGAGCGACAGGATGAGTACGGCTGACACAAATGCGCGAACGTACGCGAGGTTTGAAGTTGGCATGACCGCTCCCTAAGCGAACTGGTAACGATGAGGTTACGTGACGCGGCGAATGTGCGCCAGCGTGGCGCGAGTGGGGCGTAGCGGAAGGTTTACCGGACGTTGGGGCAGTGGAAATTCGTTGTGCCAGGGAGTGTGGCGAGCGTTGAGGGGAGAGGTGGCGTTGAGTCTAAATCCCTCGATCTGGGAAGCGATCGCGGGTACAGGGTGGTCGTCGTATTGGTGTGAGTTAGGTTGAATCTAAACCCGCACCCTTTTTTAAAACGAAAAGGGTGCGGCACCCAAAGGCCGACAAAGAGCGGACATCACGGAGGGGTAGAAGTGCTTGAACGGAGAGATTGTGCAGCCATGGGGCGCAGCAGTGCTGCGCCCGTACAAATTCGCGATTGTGATGAATTTGGTGGCAGCGAATGAAGAGAGCTAGTCGCCGACGCCGCCTTTGACGGCGGTGTAGCCTTCGCGGGCGTAGACGACTACTTTTTGTTTTTTGCCTTTTTGGTCGTTGACGATGAGCGGGGAGCCGTCGGGTTGGACCAGCTCTACTTTTACTTTGTGGAATTTGCCATCGTTGGCGCCGGTTGTCGGTGTGTAGGAGAGGCTGTATTGGTTGCGGAGGAAGGCGACGACCTGGCGGAAAATTTCGGGGATTTCACCGTCGAATTGGGGGAACCAGGCGTAGCCGCCGGTGAGCTGGGCGAAGGTCTTGAGTTGATTTTCACCTTGCAGATAGTTCATGTGCGAGCCCTGGTTGCCGTGGGATTCGATGAAGTTGATGTAAGGGCGATCGAGGCCGACGGCGAAGATGGTGACGTCGGACTGGCGTAGCTCTTTCATCGTTTGATCAAGAGTGTGTTTCGAGAAGGTGTCCACGCCGGTGGCTAAAAGCAAAATGGATTTCTTGCCTTTGATGTCTTTCATGGACTCGTTCATTTTGAGAAGGGCGTCGAAGACGTTGGACTCGCTGAAACCCGGGAAATAGAGATGGTAGAGGGCGGCGCGGACTTCTTCTTTGTTTTGTGTGAAGTCGACTTCGATACGGGTGTTCATGTCGAAGGTGACGAGTGAGACCCAATCTTTTTGTTTGAGGTTGGGGAAGAAGGCGTCGGCCCAATATTTGGCCTGATAGGCGAACCAGTCGAAATAGCCGCGGCTGCTGAACTCCATGAGCATCGTGATGGTGATGGGGGCGTCGGTGGCGCCGAAACCGGTGACGGTTTGAGGGACGCCGTCGTCAACGACGCGAAAATTTTCGCGCTTGAGGCCGGTGAGGATGTCGCCGTGTTGCGTGGCGGCGATGACGTCGAGGGAGACGACGGGGACTTCGACGTTGATGGAGGCGCCGGCTTCTTGCGGCTTTTGTGGTTGCTGCGGCTGCGTGGGAGCTTGCTGTTGAGGCGTGGTCTGGCCGGCTCCGGCGGGGCCCGCGGGCGACTGCGCGTGGGCGAGATGCTCGCTGAAAGTGACGAGCAAAAAGGCGGCGGAGAGAGCGAGGAAGATGGTGGTGAGTGTGGCCTTCATGGCGAAACCCCTTTTTGGGCGCGCAACTCAGCTCTGGCGCGACCGGTCGAGATCACTAGGATGCCGCAAGGACATTCCCGCGGCAAATCACGTCAGTTCCCGTAGGACGGATGGGAAGTGGACCAGATTTCAGGCGGCGTTGACGATAGGAAACCGAGCCGACTCGCTGGCGCAGGGTCCCTCACCCTGCATGCTAGTATGAATCAGAAACTTGGGAAAACGTTGCAAAAGGCTCGTAATGCAAGACGATGCCCTGTAGATGGTTCGGCGCGGAAAACAAAAACAGCCGGCGAGGGTGCCCTTCGAAGCTCAGGGTAAACCGGCGCTACCAAGAGGGTGAATTCGTGAGACAGATTGATGGGGGAATTTTGGCGAGAGCTGCGGCGATCGTCCTGATGGGATTGTCTGCGCTGGCGGGCGCTAATGTGGCGAGGGCGCAGGTGGCGCCGCCGGCGACGAATGGGTTGCCGGGAACGCAGAGCGGAGCGCCGCTGGGGGATCTGACGGCGCTGACGGGAGACGCGAAGGTCTGGCTGCAAGATCTGATCAAGATCAATACGACGAATCCGCCGGGGAATGAGGCGGAGGCGGCGAAATATATTTTGGGAGTGTTGGCGAAGGAAGGAATACCGGCGGATGAGTTGGCGGTGGCACCGGGGCGGACGTCGGTGGTGGCGCGGCTGAGGAGTTCGGCGGTGGCCGATCCGTCGAAGGCGCTGCTGCTGGTGGCGCACATGGATGTGGTGGGAGTGGATAAGGCGAAGTGGACGGTAGATCCATTCGCGGCGACGATCAAGGACGGATATTTGTATGGGCGCGGGGCGATCGACAACAAGGCGATGCTGGCGGCGAATCTTGCGGTGATCGTGGCGCTGAAGCGGGCGAATGCGCGGCTGAATCGCGACGTGATTTTTTTGGCGACGGACGATGAGGAGCAGGGCGGCGACGCAAGCATCAAGATTTTAATCGCGAAATATTGGGACAAGATTGCGGCGGGGTTTGCGCTGAACGAGGGCGGGAACGTGGTGCTCGAGGGCGGCAAGGTGAAGTATGTAGCCGTGCAGGCGAGCGAGAAGGTGTCGGTGAACGTGACGGTGGTGGCGCGCGGGACTTCAGGGCACGCGTCGATGCCGACGAAAGATAATCCGGTGGTGCATTTGTCGGCGGCGGTGGAGAAGATCGGCGGATTTGTGACGCCGGTGCATATGACGGCGATTGTGCGGAGATACTTCGAAGGGCTGGCGCCGCTGGAAGACGACGAGATTGCGAAGTGGATGCGTTCTCTGGACACGGGCGATCGCGGGGAACATGCGGCGCGCGTGGTGTCGGATGCGAATCCGCAGTGGAACTCGATGTTGAGGGATACGATTGCGCCGACGATGTTGCAGGCGGGCGTGAGGAATAACGTGATTCCGGCGGAGGCGCGGGCGGTTTTGAATATTCGATTGTTGCCGGGAGATACGATCGACGGACTGATTCTGGATTTGCAGAAATTGGTGAACGATCCGTTGGTGAAGTTCGAAGTGCAGACGGATGCAGGATTGGCGGCGCCGCCGTCGTCGCTGGAGACCGATTTTTACGCGGACATCACGAAGGTGGCGGCGCAACAGTTCGGCGGGGCGCCGGTGCTGCCGTATCAGTCGCCGTGGGCGACGGACTCGGCGCAGTTGCGATTGCACAATGTGCAGTCGTATGGATTGTGGCCGTTTCCGCTGACGGCGGCGGATTTGCAGAGGATGCACGGGAACGATGAGCGGATACCTGTGGCGTCGTTTGCGAAGGGGATTGAGGTGGAGGCGAGGATTGTGGGGGAGTTCGCGGTTACGAAGTAGCGGAAAAGAGAAATTGGAAAAGGAAAATGGTTGAGGGTGCGGAGTTGAATTGATTGTTGTGTTGGTGATGCTGCTCTCGTTTTGATGCGGCCGTGACGCCGTCCTCTCGCTGTAGATCGTGATTACAAATTGAGCGTGGGTGGGGTTGAGTCCGATCGCGGCAAACGGTGAGGTCCAGGTCGTGGTGGATCTAAACCCCGCGTTCTGGGGGGCGAACGCGGGTACAGGGTGGTCGTCGTAGTAGTGCGGGCGAGGCTGAATCTAAACCCGCACCCTTTCAAAAAGCGAAAGGGCGCGGCACCCAAGTGCCGTCTCGACCTTGCGTTCGTGGTGACTCGGGAGAATTTTGGGAATGAGGTAAAGATGACGTTTCGACATTCGAAGATTGTTTGCACGATTGGGCCGGCGACTTCGACGGCGGGGATGATTGAGCGGTTGATTGAGGCGGGGATGGATGTGGCGCGGTTGAATTTTTCGCATGGGGCGCATGCGGAACATGCGGCGTGGATTGCGTTGTTGCGAGATGCGGCGATGAAACATCAGAAGCCGATTGCGATTATTGCGGATTTGCAGGGGCCGAAGATTCGAACGGGACCGCTTGTCGGGAAGACGCCGGTGGAGTTGAAGGCGGGGCAGCGGTTTGTGATCACGACGGCGAAGTTGATGGGCGATGCGAATCGAGTGAGCACGACATTCCGGCCGCTGCCGCGCGAGGTGCATCGGGGGAATCGAATTTTGCTTTCGGATGGATTGATTGAGTTGCGCGTGATGCAGGTGCTCGGGGAGAAGGTGGTTACGGAGGTGGTGAACGGCGGTGTGCTGGGCGAGCACAAAGGAATCAATTTGCCGGGAGTGCAATTGCGCGTGCCGGCGCTGACGGCGAAGGATCGCGCGGATCTGGCGTTTGCGTTGAAGGAAGGCGTGAATTATGTGGCGGTGAGTTTTGTGCGGCACGCGGAAGACGTAGTGCTGGCGAAGAGTTTGATTCGAAGGGCAGGGTTCGATACGCCGGTGATTGCAAAGCTGGAGAAACCAGAAGCGATCGACAATCTGGATGCGATTCTGCGAGTGGCGGACGGAGTGATGGTGGCGCGCGGCGATTTGGGCGTGGAAATGAGTCCGGAGCGCGTGCCGGTGGTACAGAAGATGATCATTGCTCGTGCGCGTGAAGCGCGGCGACCAGTGATCACGGCCACACAGATGCTGGAGTCGATGACGCAAAATCCGCGGCCGACGCGCGCGGAAGCGTCGGATGTGGCGAATGCGATTTTCGATGGGTCGGATGCGGTGATGTTGTCGGCAGAAACGGCGTCGGGGAACTATCCGGTGGAAGCGGTGAGCATGATGGCGCGGATTATTGAAGATGCGGAGGCGAACATTACGGATTTTCCGCGACCGTCGATGCAGGAGAAGTTGAAAGTGGCGGAGACGGTGGCGGAGCTGGTGTGTCATGCGTCGCGCGAATTGCATATGCGGTTGATTGCGGTGTTTACGCACAGCGGATTCACGGCGCGGCTGGTATCGCGGTATCGGCCACTGGTGCCGATTGTGGCGTTTACTCCGGAGGCGGAGACGCGGCGAAGGATGGCGCTGGTTTGGGGTGTGACTGCACGGGGAATCGCAGATGTGAAAAAGGTGGATGGGTTGGCGGAGATTGCGGAACAGAGATTGCTGGAGGAGAAGTTGGTGAAGAAGGGCGATGTGATTGGGATTGTCGCGGGGACGCCGATGGGGATTCGGGGGACGACGAATTTTATGAAGTTTCATGTGGTGGGGTAGGGGCGGAAACCGGAAATTGGAAAAGGGAAAATGGGAAGAAGGACTTCAGGAGCTAAAGCCCCTTTTCTCTTTGGGCTCTAGGTCGAGGCTGAGGCAGCGACCCACAAGCCGAAGAGTGCGAACGAGTAGTGGGTTGAGCGGAACAGTGCGCTGAGATCCTTCACTGCGCGACTCGACGCGTTCGCACAGAAGCGAACACGAAAGAAAAAGCGTCGGCTCGCTTCGTTCAGGATGACGGGTCTGGGTGGGCGGGTCG
>DATAMU010000020.1:0-1925 GCA_036266605.1 Candidatus Acidiferrum sp.
CTCACATTACTTGTTCAAAGATTTCGTGAAGATGATGGAGGAGTGGAAGGGGAGTAGACAGTAGCAAGTAGCGAGTAGGCACTAGTTAGTAGCGAGTTTTGAAAGGGCGCGGCTTCAGGCGCGCCAGCCAACGACCAACGACCGACGACCAACGACCAACTGCAAATGCCAAGACGAAACGATATCTCCAAAATTCTGATCATCGGCTCTGGCCCCATCGTCATTGGCCAGTCGGCGGAGTTTGATTACTCCGGCACCCAGGCTTGCAAGGCGCTCAAAGCCGAAGGCTACGAAGTGGTGTTGGCCAACTCCAATCCAGCCACCATCATGACCGATCCCGACCTCGCCGACCGCACTTACATCGAGCCGCTCACCCGCGACTATTTGGAAGAGATCATTCGCGTCGAGCGACAGATGTCTTCCGGCGGCTTTGCCATTCTGCCGACGGTTGGCGGACAAACCGCCCTCAATCTCGCTATCGATCTTTCCGACTCCGGCATTCTCGAGAAATACAACGTGCAGTTGATCGGCGCGCAGATCAGCGCCATCAAGAAAGCCGAAGACCGCCTCTTCTTCAAGGATGCGATGCAGAAGATCGGCCTCGACGTTCCCAAGTCGGCGCTGGTCAACAATCTGAAAGATGGCCTCGAGTTCGCGGGAAAAATCGGCTTCCCGGTGATCATTCGTCCCTCGTTCACGCTGGGCGGCTCCGGCGGCGGCATCGCCTACAACCGCGAGGAGTTGATGGACGTTCTCGCGCGCGGCCTCGACTTCTCTCCCGTGCACGAAGCGCTGATTGAGGAATCGGTGCTGGGCTGGAAAGAGTTCGAGCTCGAGGTGATGCGCGATCTGAAAGACAACGTCATCATCATCTGCTCGATCGAGAATTTCGATCCCATGGGCGTGCACACCGGCGACTCAATCACTGTCGCCCCGGCCCAGACGCTCACCGACCGCGAATACCAGATGATGCGCGACGCCGCCATCAACGTGATTCGCGAGATCGGTGTCGAGACCGGCGGATCGAACATCCAGTTCGGAATTCATCCGCAGACCGGGCGCATGGTGGTGATCGAGATGAACCCGCGCGTGTCGCGGTCGTCGGCGCTCGCCTCAAAAGCCACAGGGTTCCCGATCGCAAAGATCGCCGCGAAACTCGCTGTGGGATATACGCTCGACGAAATTCCCAACGACATCACGCGCAAGACTCCGGCATGCTTCGAGCCCACGCTCGATTACGTAGTCGTCAAGATCCCCAAGTGGCAGTTCGAGAAGTTCCCCGGCGCCGACGAAAATCTCGGCCCGCAGATGAAGTCGGTCGGCGAAGTCATGGCCATCGGCCGCACCTTCAAAGAAGCGCTGCTCAAAGGTGTACGCGCACTCGATACCGGAAAGAAAGTCGGCTCGGAAAAAATCGAACCCAAGATTCTTACCCAGCGCCTGGTCACTCCGCATCCCGAGCGCCTGTCGTATGTCCGCTATGCGCTGCGCCAGGGACACACGGTCAAGCAGCTTGCGACCATGACTTCGATGGACCCGTGGTTCCTCTACCAGCTCAAAGAGATTAACGACATGCAACTTGAGTTGGAAAAGCACCCGATGGAGTCGATTCCCTCGGAGGTTCTGCGCGAAGCCAAGCGCATGGGCATCTCCGACGGGCGGCTCGCCGGAGTATGGCGCCTGGAAGGCAAGGGCGCGCAGGAGAAAGTTCGCCATCTCCGCAAAAAGCACAAGCTGAATCCGGTGTATAAGCGCGTGGATACCTGCGCCGCAGAATTTGAAAGCTTCACGCCGTATCTCTATTCGACCTACGAAGACGAAGACGAGGCGACGCCGACCGACAAAAAGAAAGTCATTATTCTGGGCAGCGGCCCCAACCGTATCGGGCAGGGAATTGAGTTTGATTACTGCTGCTGCCACGCGGC
>DATAMU010000021.1:0-2825 GCA_036266605.1 Candidatus Acidiferrum sp.
TTGACTAACTACTCACCCTGTGCTATCATTCCTAATGTACGCCTTCGCCTCTTCGAATACGCTCTCCGGCAAACTCAAGCCTATCAACCCGTTACACACTCTGGTTTCTTATACATTTTCAACCAGCTCAAAAGAAACAACTTGCACACTCTTTGCAAAACATAGGGGGTGTACCCTTCTTCTTCCCAATTTGGAACTCATCGAGCGATCGCAGCATCTCGGACCGCATCAGGTGTTCTCCTTATTACCTCCTTTGCGTCCCCCTGCCGCAACGCGCTCCCTCCGTATACAATTAGAGCCACGAGAGTCCCCCGCCTCTCGCGCCACAGGGACCCGTTGGTGCGGTTAAACGCAGTTACAGGAATTGATGGCTAAGAATTATTATGAAATTCTCGGCGTGCCCGAGAACGCGTCCGATTCCGAAATCGAAGCCGCGTTCAAAGTAAAGGCGCGCGAAGTCCACCCGGACACCGTTCCGGTGGATAACCCATACCTGCGCAAAGTCGCGTCCGAAGCGTTCAAGGATTTGTCCGAAGCCAAAGCCACGTTGCTGGATCGCACCGCGCGCGAGAAATTCGATGCCTCTCTCGCCGCCGATCGCGAGCGCAATCGCGAATCCACCAGTTCGAGCGCTTCGTCTTCGTCCACAGAGAACGCAGACGGCTCCTCGTCAAATCGCGCACGCACGGGGTCACGCTCCGGCTCGTCGCGCAGAACTGGTTCGGTTCCGTTGCGTGCCCGCACCGGCACGTCTCCGTTTCCTGAAATCCGAAACCTGAACAGTTTTCTGTTCATGGTTCTCGGCATGGCCACGATTTTCTTTCTCGCGGTTTTGGTCGCCAGCGGTCGCATGCCGCCGCTCTGGCTCGCCGTGGTTACCGCAGCCATTGGAATTTTTCTTTTCGTCAACGGTATGCGCCCGGTCCGCGGCTTCACCAGCGGGCGTCCGATGTTGATCGGCAGCGCTACAGTCGTCACGTGCATTCTCCTGGCGCTCTGGCTCGTCTCGCCTTCGTACTTTGAGATGGCCACCACTTCTCGCATCGCTCACGCCGTAGCATCGCGCGCGCGTCGCGTCACTCAATCTCCATCATCGCCGCAGGTTCTTGCCGACGGCTCCCGTTCCACGACCAGCGAAGAGAGCGCGTCGGAAGCCGAAATGCCGCCTCGGCTCTGGGCCAACTTGAAAGACGGACAGAATTTCCGTTCTCATCTGGACGGCGGTTCGCTCTTTCTCGATGCGATCGCCATCAACGGAAAAATCGGCGGACAATTTGCAGGTTGCGAATTTCATCGCACGGGAACAGGCCCATCCGATTGGGTTGGCATGTGTACGGAAATCGGCGGTAACGGCGAAGCCCTGCGCAAGCTTCCCGCCACGCTGAGCCGCTTCTCCGAAGATCGCATTGAGGGCAGCACCGGTGACGTTCCCGTGTTCGTGATGACGCCCGTGGATAACCTGCCCCTCGCCGGCAGCGCCACGCCGAACGCGAACGGACCGAATCCGGTTCCGGGCACGTCTCCGCTCGCTGGTGCCGATCCGATCGCGCTGGCGACGCCTGGCACATCTTCCGACTCTGGGAATACTGCATCGGTATCGGATCCAAATGGTGCGCCGGTAACCGGAACACCATCGGCCCAATCGCAAGACACGAGCGAACCTGATCTATCCGGTTTGAAAAAGCCCGACCAGGAAGCGGTCCAGTTGACGTGCGCCTCTGAACGCCTCTCGCAAGGCGCAACGAAATACAACGAATGCCTGCGCAAACAACTCGACTCGCTAAAGGCGAATCCGAATCCGCCAAGCTTGGCCGGCCTCAGCGCCGCCGAGCGCGAGGACATCGTGCTCACCTGCTCCAACGAAAAGCTCATCCACGGCCCCGGAGCCTACAACGCCTGCCTCGTCCAGCAACTCAAAAAGAAAAAGAAATTAAAGTAGGCGAGCTCAAATGAGCCCGCGAGAAAAGCAAAACTCAAGCCGCCGCGTCGGCGGAGAAAAAAGCAGGCCGTCATCAGCCTTGCAAAATTTGCGTCAGGAATCACTGACTTGGGATCGAACAAGAAGTACCTTCGCGACTTCGACAGCTAGAGGTCGTCGGGGCCGAGGTTGCTAAAGGCGTCGGGGGCGGCTTCCTCGAAGCGCGTGAATTTACTGAGGAAGCGGAATTTTACGTTTTCGGTTGGGCCGTTGCGCTGCTTGGCGATGCGCAGTTCGGTTTCTTCGCGCTCTTCGGGAGTCGCGCCCGCTTTGAAAAAGTTTGGACGATAGATGAACATGACGACGTCCGCATCCTGCTCAATGGCGCCCGATTCGCGCAAGTCGGAAAGCTGAGGACCGCGTTCGTCGCGCTCCGGAGCACGCGTCAACTGACTGAGCACAAGCACCGGAATTTGTAATTCTTTCGCCAGTCCCTTCAGGCCGCGCGAAATACTCGAAACTTCTTCCTGGCGATTTCCAAATTTCCCGCGCGCCGTGATGAGCTGCAAGTAGTCCACAACCAGCAGCGACAAACCTTTGTCGCGCTTTAGTCGGCGCGCCTTCGCACCAATTTCGAGAACGCTCGTTGAACCGGCATCGTCGATCCAGACGGGCGCGCCGGCGATCGTGCCGAGCGCTTCTGTCATGCGGCGCCAATCGTCGCGGCTCAAATGTCCTGTTCGGAATTTGTGCGCGTCAATCTGCGCAACTGACGCTACAAGACGCTGCAGCAGCGATTCTTTCGACATTTCGAGGCTGAAAATCGCCATCGGATGACCGCCGCGAATCGCGATGTTTTCGGCGAGGTTGAGCGCCAGCGCGGTTTTTCCCTGCGAAGGCCGCGCGG
>DATAMU010000022.1:0-7826 GCA_036266605.1 Candidatus Acidiferrum sp.
TCTTCCAAGCAGACCGCATGACTGCCGATCACGCCTCCGCCTACCAAAAACTCCTATAACACTACTTCTTCGTAGGGGCGCAGCACGCTGCGCCCCAGGTCCGCAAATTGTCAGCCCCTGGTTGCTTTGTTTTGCTCCCCACTCAGCCCAGCCATCACTCTCTTTTTCTCTATCTCAATTAGTAAACTAAATGTTAATCTAACGAGACCATCATCAAATCGTCCGCTCTTGGTACTCAGCCCATGCCCGCAACAACCTCACCGCCAATTCTCCGCAATCTCGCCGTGATAACCACTGCGAATCTCCCCCCACTTCCACCCCGTCCCCCCTTGCCGTTTGATGTCAAAATTCGAACGATGCACCAATTCCGCGATCCAGAATTCATGTCTCCGATTTCTTCGGACATGGCGAAACTCCGTTCTTTCGAGGCCCCACAGTGAGAGCCATCGCCGACTCTCTCCGCCCCGGCATGCATCGCGGCATCGTCGTCGGTTTCGTTTTTCTCGTCGTCGCCCTCCTCGGCGCCTACGAACTCTCCGGCCTGATCCTCAACAACGACGTCATCAGCCTCTCTCTCGTCCTGATGGTCTGTGTCGCCGGCGCTTTCGTTCTCGCCATCCTCAGAAATTGGCGTCACGGCGTCTATTGCCTCATCGCCTGGCTGCTCTTCGAAGACTTCGTCCGCAAATACGCCGGCAACAACATGGCGATCTATTTCGCCAAAGATATTCTCACCGCCGTCGTCTATCTCTCTTTCTTCTTGGCCTATCGCCGCAGAGACAAAGATCTCGTCGTCGCCCGCCCACCCTTCCTTCCTGCACTCCTCGTCTTCGTCTGGTTCGGCGTCCTCCAAATCTTCAATCCCGGCTCCACCACCGTCTTCTTCGGTCTGATGGGCATGAAGCTCTATTTCTACTACACGCCACTGTTCCTCATCGGCTATTCGCTCATGAATTCCGAAAGGGACCTTCAGCGTTTTTTCCACTTCAACCTCGGCTTGGTATCGCTGATCGCCATCCTCGGTATTGCTCAGTCCGTGATCGGGCCTTCGTTTCTCAACCCAACCGTCATCGCCGACGATATTCGCTTGCTCAGCCAGACCTACCGCGTCGCGCCAATTTCCGGAGTCAGCATTTATCGCCCCACCTCCGTCTTTGTCAGCACCGGCCGCTTCGGCAATCTCCTCGTTGTTTCGTGGATGATTGTTTTTGGTTTCAGCGGTTACATGCTGATGCGCCTTCGCTCAGGTAACAGGAAAAGATTCCTTATTTTTCTCGTGCTCGCTCTCATCGCCGGCGGCTGCGTCATGGCCTCGTCGCGCGGTGTGTTCATGTGGACCATGGGTAGCAGCATCGTTGGCGCCGCAGCCTTCGTTTGGGGTGCGCCATGGCGGCAAGGCGAAGCTCGCCGCATTCTCAAAACACTACGGCGCGCCTCGCTCGGCATCGCTCTCGGAATGGCCGTGCTCTTCTGGATCTTCCCCGAACAGTTCACGAATCGTCTCAAGGTCTACTCCGAAACGCTCGATCCCCGAAGCCCTACCAACGAATTGGCCCTGCGCACGCGCGACTACCCTTGGGAAAATTTCATGGGCGCCTTCGGCAGCGACCGTTGGCCCTACGGCTTCGGCATCGGCACCGCTTCCCTCGGCGGACAATACGTCACCCGCATCTTCCAGGTCGCCGCTCCCACGGAAACCGTTGAGAGCGGATTCGGTTGCCTCGTCTTGGAGATGGGCGTTGTAGGATTGACCCTGTGGTTCGTCATGACCGCCGCCGTCTTGATCTCCGCATGGAAAGTCGTCCGCAAGCTTCGCGGTTCTCCTTGGTTCCCGCTCGGCTTCATGATTTTTTGGTACGCGTTCCTGCTGCTTCTTCCGTTCACCTTTCAGGGCATGCAGGCTTATCAAGACTTCATCTTGAACGCCTACCTCTGGCTGTTGCTCGGCATCTTGTTCCGCCTGCCCACGCTCACTCTCCCTGCGCAGATGGCCACGCCGGCAAGCCGCACCGCAGCGCAGGTTCCTCTCGTTTCTCCTGCACCCTACGCATCCGGGAATATCTGACTTGCGGTTAGCGGTCGTTACTCCGTTCATTGATCGGCAGCACGGCACCGAGCGAGCCCTCGCGGAGTTGCTCGACCGTCTCCGCCGCGACTACTCCTGCGAAATTCACCTCTACGCCGAACGCATCGCCGACCTGTCCGTAGTTTCGCCACCGGAAAAAAACCCTGTCATCCTGAGCCGTCCGCAGGAGTGCGAAGGACCTCAACTTTCACCGAACCAACCAAGTCAAAGAGACACTCGCCCGGTCGCAACCAACGCCGGAGCCCGCCCACAATCCGGATCGATCACATGGCATCGCGTGCCGGCCATCCCCGGCCCGCACCTCTTCAAATTCCTGTTCTGGATCGTAGCCAATACAGCGATGCGTTGGTGGCATCGCGTCGCACGCGGCCAGCGCTTCGACCTCGTCTTGTCCCCCGGCATCAACTGTCTCGACGCCGACTTCATCATCGTCCACGCTGTGTTCCGCCGATTGCGCGAACTCGCAAACGAACAGCCGAGCCAGCCATTCGTCCCCGAGACTCGCAGCAGCACACCGCGCCGGTTACACCGCGGCGCTTACTACGCCACGGTCGCCGCCCTCGAACGCATCGTCTACCGCAACCAAAAAACAAAGCTCGCCGCCGTATCCCACCGCACCGCCGAACTTCTCGACCTCTGCTTCGGCCGCAAAAACGTTCCCGTCATCTTCAACGGCATCGACACGATTCAATTTTCCGTCCCCGCTCGCCTCGCACGTCGCCAAAGCGCACGCTTCCGCCGCAAACTCTCCGACGACGAACTCGTTCTTTTATTGATCGGCAACGACTGGCGTGTAAAAGGCCTGCCCGCAGTTCTGGAATCCATCGCAGCCGCCCCCGATTTGCCATTGCGCCTGATCGTGAGCGGCTCGGACATCCCCGCGAATTTTCAAGGCATCGTCGAACATTTGAAGGTGGGAAATCGCATCCTGTGGGAGCCCACTCGTCCCGACGTCATCGACTTCTACGCCGCCGCCGACGTCTACGTCAGCCCCAGCCGCGAAGACTCCTTCGGCCTTCCCGTCGCCGAAGCCATGGCCTGCGGCCTCCCTGTAATCACATCCAAATTCGCCGGCGTCTCCGAACTAATCCAAAACGAACGCGACGGCTTCGTCCTCCCCGATCCAAAAGACACCGCCGCCCTAACCGCCATCCTGCGCACCCTCTCTGCCGACCCCGCGCTCCGCACCCGCATCGGTGAATCCGCCGCCACCGTCGCCCAACTCCACACCTGGGACCGCAACGCCTCCGAAATCTGGACCTGGCTCATCACTCCCAACCCGCCGTCGCGCTGATTTACGCAGCTTCGTTTGTAGGTCGTCTCTTTGTTTTGTGGATCTCCTCTTTGCTTTTTTGATCGTCTGCGTTTTGTGGGTCGCGGCTTCAGCCGCGACACAACGTTTCCGCGAATCAAGGGGCTTCAGCCCCTGAAGATCACTCCTACTTCGCGCGATTCATCCGCCCCTCCACCGCCTTCCGCGTCGCCTCCATCGTAAACTCCAGCGACTCCTGCGGAATGCTGGTCACAAACGGCTTCACCATCCACCCCAGCCCCGTCGGAATATCTCGCGTCAACGACACAACCTCACTCTGCACGTAGACTCCTCCATCGCGTTCCACAACGCGCCACCACGTATCCATCCGCCACATAAACCCGTCATCGTTCCCCGGCGGACGGTCGTGTTCATCCTTCTTCCCTGGATTGTCTACCTGAGAGACTTTTGTCGTCGCGCTCCGGCTATGCGCCTGCGTCAGTGAATCGCGGAAATACCGAACGTCGTGTACCGTATCCAACACGACCGTCACGACTTTGTGCCGCCTGAAGCGCAGGAACACCACAAAGTGATCCCCGTCGTGCGATTCGATTCTCGATTGCACAACGTCGGGTGCGTAGTAAGTCGATTGGCGGTTGTAATCCTGAAGGATAGCGAGCACATCGTCCACACGTGCCCCCGGAATAAACGCCAAGCCTACCCAGTGGTGAATCATTCCGCCCGGCACCGGAATCTCCACCCCATTGTCGAGAGTGTCCAGCTTGCTCATCTTGACCGAGCCCTGCTTCAACTCCTCATATGCCTTCGCGCGCTCCGCTTGCCCCAGCGAGTCGATCCATAGCAAGTGCTGCCCAGTCTTCAGCTCCTGAGCATTCCGCTGCTCTGTCAGCGCCACATATCGATCAAACGCCGTATTGGTAGCGGGCCTTAGCTCCACCCCCGGTGCCGCCAAGACCGTTGTACCCGCCGTGATGACAGCGAGAGCCCAACAAATCGCTACCCGCGCAACGCGCCGCACGCCGGCGCTCCGCAAGCTACCCCGGATGCCGCCGAACCACTCGCGAACGCCACTGGGCTTCAATCGACCGCCACTGAGCCACCCACAACCGCGTATATCTCCATTAGCCATAATCCCGATTCTGTCTGACCGTCCCTCTTTTATGAAGCCCCTTTTGTCCCCGAACCCGGCCGCCTCCGCGCACCTCTGCGTTCTCGGCGTCTCTGCGTTATCTTTCCCCGCCATTCGAATCTCGAACCATCTCCGCCGTTCGAATAGTCCGCTGCAAGCTATTGATTTACATGGCTTTACATTCTTGTCCGAGCACCCTCTATGAGTCTAACTCCCATAGAATGACATCCTTACGCAATTTTGCGGTCTAAATCCCGCAGAATCAGATTCTTGCGAAAAAAGTATAGGGGGGGTGGGTCGACCTGCCTACAAAACTAAAACAGCGCCGGTTTGCGCCGGCGCTGTTGAGAAGGGAAGCTAAATCGAATTCTGGCGGGTTGGGTTAGCTCGCACACGACCCCTTTCGGAGCCGCTGTCCCCGCGCGGCCCCCAACCCGTTGATGACAATTTACGGGAGGGCCGGATTTAGCTCAATGGGCCGAAAGCCTCAAAAATTTCGGTACGCGGGTTTTGGTACCAGTATTTTCCCGCCCCACAACACCCTGTATTTCCAATGACCTACAACGTAAAAAAGCGCCGCGAAGTACTAAGGACCCCCATTCACGCCCGTTAGAAACCCTCCGAGATGTCCAGTCGCGGAAATCAGCACCATCCCCACCATTTCCAGCGCATATCGCCACCAGACGGGAATCGCCAATCCCCCCTTCCGGCGAGCCAGGAAGTGCATCGTCCAAATCGTCCAGATTGTGAGACTTGAGAGCACTCCTAAGATCAGGTGTAGCCGCAAAATCCCCTTCAGCGCCTGCCCCTCCAGAGCAAACTGCCAAGCCAGGATCCCCGTCACCATCACCGGGATTGTAAACGCCGCCGCAATCGTCAGGTTGTAGAAGGCGGCGTCGGCAAACGCCTTCCGGTTCTTCCACAGCGCCAGAACGTCGAAGGCGATCCCTGCGATGCACAGCGCGATCGGGAAATGAACCAGTACGACGTGCTGCGCATGCTTCGCCATCAGTGCATTCTTCAGATCGAACGGATTGAGCGCCGCAGTAACTCTGCTCAAATCGAATGGATTGATCGCTGCCACTGCTGTGAGCATTTCAGATGGATTCAGCATCGCCGTCACCCCGCTCTCTTTGGATTGAATTGGTTTGTCATGTCGTTATCCCAGTTACTGGACGATAACCTTCCCCGTCATCTTGGGATGAATCGAGCAGAAGTACGGAAAATTTCCAGCCTTGTCGAACGTGAACGAAAATTTATCGTCGGTATCGAGCACTTTCGATTTGAAGACTTTGTCGTCGCTCACGACGGTGTGAGGAATGTCGTCGCGATTCGTCCAGATCACCGTCGTGCCCGGCTTGATCGTGATCGTCTGCGGCGAAAAGCTGAAATTATCGACCTTCACTTCCACCACGTTGCCCGCAGGCGCCGTTGCTTTCGCTGCCTGCGCTGCCGTTTCTACTTTCGCTTGCACTGCTGCTGCCGGCGCTCCAAATGCAAAGACTTCCTCGATGCCGGTCGTTGCCGTCAGAATGGAAAACACTGTCGCGAGAACTGCAATCCCAATGCGCACACCAATACCCATGGCTCTTCTCCTTGTCATTTCAGTTTTCAAAAATTGTCGTGCGAGACTTGGCCTAACTCTGCGAGCTGTGTTGCAGGAAGTTTGTCTGAGCCGGCTTTGTGAGCCGGCTCAGCGAATTGATTTGAATCAGCCCAGCTTCGAGTCAACAACAGCGAGCGCGTGCTGTCCGCGCACATAATTCACGGACGTGAGCCCGAGATAACTGCGCAGCTGCTCCGCTGGCACTTTCATCGGCCCCGGCGAGGGCGCCTGTCCCGGCGCGGGCTGCGGAAATGCCGTCGATGCCGCCGTGTGAAACGTCACGTTGCCTTCCACCTTCTGCATCACCTGGTGAATGTGTCCGTTCAACACCGAGACGGATCCAAATTTCTTCAGGTAGCTCAGCGCTTGTGCGCTGTCTTCCGTTCCCCAGCCCCATTCGGGATAAACCGTCCACAGTGGAATATGCGCGAACACCACGATCGGTGTGCTCGACTTCAAGTGCTTCACATCGTCTTCCAGCCACTCAAGTTGCTCGTGGCCAAGCGTGCCGAGTCCGCCCGCCTTCAGGTTCATCACGTTCACGAGCCCGATGAAGTGCACGCCTTTCTGATCAAAGCTGTACCAGCCGCCGCCTTTCGCGTTCTTGCCGTACCGCTCCAGGAATTGCTTGCCGTCGTCTTCCAAAACATCATGCTCGCCCGGAACGAAGAACGTCTGCTTCCCCGTGCTCTTTAGAATCTGATCGACCGCATCGAATTCATCCGGCCGCGAAAGATGACTGACATCTCCCGTGTGCAGCAAGAACTCCGGAGCAACAGACGACCCCTTGATCTTGTCCACCGCCGCCTGTAGCGTCGCCGCTACATCGGGATTCGCCGGCTTGTTAAAGCCCATGTGGCTGTCGCTGATCTGCACGAAGCTGAGTTCACCGGCGGCAGCTGCCGACTTGGGATCGGGCAGCCTGTTCAGCGCAAACGATTTCAATACGCCGCCCTGCATCACGCAAAGCGTCCCCGTCCCAGCCCAAGCCATGCACTTCAGAAAGCCGCGACGATTGATGCCGTCGTGATTGTGGTCATACAGAAGTTCGTCCTTCTTCGATTCGTCGTTCTTTCGGTCGCTCATCTCATCCTCCTTGCCACGTCAGCTCCTGCATCGCACCCTGGTTGCGAATAACACGGGGCGGCGAGGTCGTGAGTGAGTCCAGGGTTTCCGCGCCGCCCCGCTGACGTGTTGCACCTTGCTGAACCGCGACCCCCGGCCTTTTATTCCGCCAGCCGCACCTTTTTTATTTCGTGGCTCGTCTGAACTAGCGGGAATAAAATCAAAGGCTGGGTGGTCTATAGCCATGAGTCTGGGTGTCGAAGGGAACGACAAGGACGTGTTGGAACAGCAGGAACGAGTGCGCTTTGAGCAGCTCGTGCTGCCCCATTTGGACGCGGCGTTTAACCTCGCCCGCTGGGTGCTGCGCGGCCGCAACGATGCGGAAGACGTCGCGCAGGAAGCTTTGCTGCGCGCGTACCGGTTTTTCCGCGGATTCAACGGATCCGACGCGCGTGCGTGGCTCCTGCAAATCGTCCGCAACGCCTGCTATAGCTGGCTGGAGAAAAATCGCCCGATGGACCTCTCGACCGAATTCGACGAACAACTTTATCCGCAGTCGAGCGCCACGCCCGAATCGCTCGCAATCGCCGTCGACGATAAAGAACGTCTGACGCGCGCGCTCGAGGCTTTGCCGCCGCGCTTTCGTGAAGTCCTCGTGCTTCGCGAA
>DATAMU010000023.1:0-5303 GCA_036266605.1 Candidatus Acidiferrum sp.
TCGGCGATGGATTCGGCGGTTTTTACTTTGAGGGAGCCACGCGCGGCGATGAACGCCATTGTGGCGAGCCTTAATGGCGGGGCGAGCTGGCTGATGCAGTCGAGGACGTGTTTGCTGTAGTGGCCTTCGTATTCGACGTCGGCGCCTTTTTTGCTGAAGCAGCCGTGAGCGGGGCCGGGATTCTTGCTGTCGAATTTTGAGGCTTCGTGCTTGAGGGCGGAATTTGTGCTGGAGAAGGCGAAGCTGTAGATGGCGGTATTGGTGTCGCTCATCAGGTGGACGGCTTCGTCGAGCGTGGTTTCGCTGCCCTGGTCGATGGTTTCGCTAAGCAGGAGGATTGCGCGACGATAGCTGGGCGGTTGTTTGCGGAGCTGATCGACGGCGAATGCGACAGCGTCGAGAATGGCGGCGCCGCCGTCGCCCTCTTTGAGATTGGCGAGTTTTCCTGCGGCCTGGTCGGTGTTGGTTGTGAAAGGCTGAACGATGTGCGGCGTGCTGTCGAAGGCGATGACGGCAACGTCGTGCTCGACGTTTCCGATGATGGCGTCGAGGATGGAGTCGAGAGCGCGATAGTCGTTGAGATGACGCGCGCCGGCGCCGCCGGTTTCAACCACGACGGCGAGAGCGAGAGGTTGGGCGTCGGTGTCGTCTTCGATGCTGATCGATTGAGGGGCACCGTTATCGGTTAGGGCGAAGTCTTCGACGTTGAGGCCGAAGACGACGTTGCCGTCGCCGCCGGTGACGAAGACGGGGACCATGACGAGATTGGAGCGGACGGTGAGTTTGACGGGAGGGGCGTCGAGTTGCGGAGCGGCGGATTGTGGCGGCGGTTGTTGGGCGATGCACCCGGTGGTGAGAGACAGTAGGAGCGTGAGAGTGAGGAGAGAGCGCATTGATTGGGTCATGGACTCAGACGCGGCGGGCGGCTTAACGGTTGCAGTGAGGAGCAGGGGACAAAGCGAGAAAAGATAACGCAGAGACGCAGAGAGCGCTGAGGGGCACGGAGGCATCCTGCCTAAGGGCACAGCGATTTGTGGGCGCGACGAAAAATGGTGGACACTTCAAGGGATAGGGCCTAACTTTTATTTGAGGCGAGTCGGAGATTTTCGAGACGGGCACGTGGTGCGTGCCCTTACGGGACATCGCAATGGACAATTTTGAAGAGATTGGGCGGCGGATTGACGCGGAGATGGAGCGGCTGCGGCGTTATGTAGATGAGGAGTTGGCGCCGGAGACGGAGAAGCGGACGGCTTCGTTTTTGCGGGATGTGTCGGGGAAGCTGGATCAGTTTGCGCAGAAGCTGGAGGCGCGGATGTCGCGGCGGAGTTCGTCGTCTTCATCCTCCTCGTCATCATCGTCGGCACAAAATCCTCCACCACCAACGCAGAACCCGCAATCATGAGCGCGGAATCGATCTTCGCGTTCGACACAGATTCTATTACTGCCGCAAAATTCACAGTCATGAGCGCGGTTCGATCGTGATGGTCGAGAGCGCGGCAGATTTTACAACGATTCGATTGAGCGGACGATTGAACTGGCGATGGGTTTCGCTGGCGGCCTTGGTGTGCTGCGCGGCGATGTTTGTGACGGGGTGCGGCGGGCGGCAGCCTGTTGCGAGCGCGCCGCCGGTGACGAACACGACTCCTGAGCCTGCACCTCCACCCGAGCCGACGAATCGCCCGGCGCCGTCATCGCCTGCGGCGGGTGTGCCGAAACCGCATGAGGGCGGGACGGTTTTCGAAGAAGGGCGCGCGTCATGGTATGGCGCGCCGTTTCATGGGCGACAGGCTTCCAACGGCGAGACGTACGATATGTATAAGTTCACGGCGGCGCACCGGACGCTGCCCTTCAACACGATGGTGCGCGTGACGAACATGACGAATGGGAAATCAACGACGGTGCGGATTACGGATCGAGGACCATTCGTGGACAACCGGATCATCGATTTGTCGTACGCCGCGGCAAAGCAGATCGAGTCGATTGGGCCGGGCGTCGTGCCGGTGCAACTGGAAATTTTATCTGCGATTGATCCGAACGATGGGACATTTACGATTCAGGTGGGGGCGTTTAAGGATAAGGCGAACGCAGAGAAGCTCGTGAGGCGATTGAGCAAGGATTATCCGTCGGTGGACTTGCAGTCATTTCATTCGCCGAAGGGTGAGGCGTTTTATCGCGTGCACGTGGGGAAGATTTCGGGTGAGGACGCGGCGAAGAAAATGAGCGAGGAGTTGCATGCGCGCGAAGGCGTGAAGCCACTGGTCTTCCGCGTGGATAATGGGCGCGTGGACAACGGCGCGGAGCCGGGGGACAACTGATGAGCGCGGATTGTTTGTTCTGCAAAATTGCGGCGAAGAAGATTCCGTCGAAGG
The DNA here is from genome assembly GCA_036266605.1 of Candidatus Acidiferrum sp. Taxonomy (GTDB): domain Bacteria; phylum Acidobacteriota; class Terriglobia; order Acidiferrales; family UBA7541; genus Acidiferrum. The sequence goes on from DATAMU010000023.1 coordinate 2,370, forward strand.
TTGTATATGAGGATGAGGACGTGTTCGCGTTTGAAGATATTGGGCCACAGGCGCCGACGCATATTTTGATTATTCCACGGAAGCACTTTGCATCGTTGAACGAGGCGGGGGTTGAGGATGCGGCGGTGATTGGGAAGATGCATCTTGTGGCGGCGGAATTGGCGCGGAAGTTGAAGCTGACGGATGGGTATCGGACTGTGGCGAACAATGGGCGCGGGGCGGGGCAGACGGTGTTTCATTTGCATTTGCATTTGTTGGGGGGAAGGGAATTTGGGTGGCCGCCGGGGTGAGGGGGAAGAGGAAGTCGACAGTTGACAGTTGAAAGTCGAAACTGGAACAGTGCGCGGCTGAGGTTGAGGTGTTGCGGGTCGGTTAGAGGTGGAGTGAAATTTAAACCCGCACCCTCTAAAAGCTGAGGGTGCGGCACCCGCGCGATGATGGTTGGAGAATTGTTGAGCTTAGTTTGGGTCGGTGTTTAGCAGGTTCCTTCCTGTGGGTCGGTCGATGAGCGAAGAAAAGAAGGATCGAGAGTTGGGAATGAAGTGCCCGATTTCGCGGCGCGATTTTTTGAATGGCGTCGCGGTTGGGGTTGGCGGAGCTTTGGCTGGGGAGACGCTGCTGGCGGCGGGTGTCGTTGGTGCGGGCGGCACGGGTGATGCAGGGGTGTTATCTCAGGCGGGAGCTGACGCGGCCGAGAAGACGGGTGGGTATTATCCGCCGGCGCTGACGGGGATGCGGGGGAATCACGATGGGTCGTTTACGTATGCGCATGGGTTGCGCGATGGGAAGAAGTGGGATGCGGGCGGGCCGGCGACGAAGGTTGATGACACGTACGATCTGGTTGTGGTGGGCGGTGGGATTAGTGGGCTGGCGGCCGCGTATCTCTTTCGCAAGGTAGCGGGAAGCGGCGCGCGGATTTTGATTCTCGACAATCACGATGACTTTGGCGGACACGCGAAGCGGAACGAATTTACGGCCGGCGGTCGGATGTTGCTGAGTTACGGCGGGACGCAGTCGATCGAGAGTCCGGGGCTGTACAGCGCGGTGGCGAAACAGGTGATCTCGGAAATCGGGATCGACGTCGAGCGGTTTTACAAAGACTACGACCGGAAGCTCTATTCGAAATTGGGGACGGCGGCGTTTTTCGACAAAGAGACTTTTGGCGAAGACCGGCTGCTGACGGGATTCAATACAACGCCTTGGCCGGAGTTTTTGGCGAAGGCGCCGCTTTCGGATGCGGTGCGGCGCGACATTGCGCGCGTTTACACCGAAAAAGTCGATTACATGGAGGGGCTTTCGGTCGAGCAGAAGCAGCGGAAGCTTGCGTCGATCAGTTATGCGGACTATCTGACGAAATTCTGCAAGGTGACGCCGGATGCGCTGAAATTTTTTCAGACGTTTCCGCACGATTTGTACGGCGTTGGGATTGATGCGGTGTCGGCGCTGTCTTGCTACGGTTCGCCGGACGACTACGAGTCGTTTTTGTATGCGGGATTTCAGGGGCTGGGGCTGCCGGAGCTGGAGAAGGACGAGCCGTACATTTTTCACTTCCCAGACGGGAATGCGTCAGTGGCGCGGCTGCTGGTGCGCGCGCTGATTCCGGCGGCCATGCCGGGCAGCACGATGGAAGATGTGGTTACGGCGCGAGCTGACTACGGCAAGCTGGATCAGAAAGATGCGAGCGTGCGGCTGCGGTTGAATAGCACAGCGGTGCACGTTACACATGTCGCGTCTGGCAATGGCGCGAGCAGCGGCGGTTCGTCAAGCAGCGGCGAGAAGGAAGTCGAGATTACGTATTCGCGCGGTGGCGCGTTGCAATCGGTGCGGGCGAAGAACTGCGTGCTCGCCTGCTACAACATGATGATTCCCTATATCTGCCCAGAGCTGCCGGAGAAGCAGAAAGAGGCGATGGCGTACCTGGTGAAGACGCCGCTGGTGTATACGCACGTCGCGCTGCGGAATTGGACCGCGTTTTCGAAGTTGGGCGTGCATCAGATCGTGGCGCCGGGCGGATATCACACGTTGACGGCGCTGGATTTTCCGGTGAGCGTCGGGCAGTACACGTTTCCAAGCGATCCGGAACAGCCGATGGTTTTGTTCATGTTGCGAACGCCGTGCCGCCCGGGGCTGCCGATGCGCGATCAATATCGCGCGGGGCGAGTGGAATTGATGGGGACGCCGTTTGCGACGTTCGAACGCAACATTCGCGATCAGTTGGGGCGGATGCTGGGTGGCGCGGGTTTTGACCCGGCGCATGACATTGAGGGGATCACCGTGAATCGGTGGGCGCATGGATACGCGTATACGCCGAATTATTTGTTTGATCCGGAGTGGACGGAAGAAGAGAAGCCTTGGGTAGCTGGGCGGAAGTCGTTTGGGAAAATTGCGATTGCGAATTCGGATGCGGGGGCGAATGCGTATACGAATGAGGCGATCGATCAGGCGCATCGGGCGGTGAGCGAACTCACGGCAAAAGCGATCGGTTGACGTCCGGGCAAGCTGGGGCGCAGAGTGCTGCGCCCCTACACGAGATGCGCCGCGCTGCGGTTGATTGCTCAAGTTGGCTGAACACGATAAACTGTTGCGCGTGGCCCGGTAGAGTAACCGGTTAACTCGTCACCCTCTCAAGGTGAAGATTACGGGTTCGACTCCCGTCCGGGCTACCAAATCCCACCGTAAACAACCTGCACTCGGTCGAACACCTACTCTTCTGGATCTGTTCTCGTTTGCATATTTACGCCTACCGTTCGTGGCGCCGTGTGAGTCGGAGTTGCAATTTTCCCAATTTAGGTCCCGCTTCCGGTTTTCCGTCCTGAATTAGAACGATTCCATGGTGAGAGTTTATCCATCTTGTGTCGAACGAGCGGCACAAAACGGGGCTGATTCGCTCTGGAGAGCGGAGTTTCCGGCTGATCTCCGCGACATGGATCGAAG
>DATAMU010000024.1:0-2283 GCA_036266605.1 Candidatus Acidiferrum sp.
AACAGCGTGCCGCCGTGCGCCGCCTGAAACAGTCCCTGCCGGTTCTCGTTCGCTCCGGTGAACGACCCCTTCATGTATCCAAACAACTCTGACTCGAGCAGCGTCTCCGGAAAGGCGCCGCAGTTGATTGTGATGAACGGCGCCTGCGCCCGAGCGCTGTTCTCGTGAATCGCGCGCGCCACCAATTCTTTACCGGTTCCGCTTTCTCCGGTAATCAACACGCGGCTCGATTGCGGCGCGATCGTCTGAATCAAATCGAAAATCGCGCGCATATTCGCGCTCTGCCCGATGATGTTGTCGAGTCCCGTCAGCCTGCGAATTTCCCGTCTCAGATACCCCGCTTCTTTCTTCCACTTCAAGTTCTCGGCAACCTCACGAACCGCGTGGCGCAACTGCTCCACCAACTCGTGGTCCTTGATCACAAATCGATCCGCGCCCGAATTGATCGCCGCAATCGCGGTTTCGACCGTCGGTACGCCCGTGATGAGCAAGAAAAAACAATCCGGCGCAATTTCTTTCGTCAGCTTCAACAAATCGACGCCGGTCTGCCCTGGCATCTTGAAATCCGAAATCACGATGTCGAAAAGCTGCGATTCGAGTTTTCGCTTCGCCGCCTCGACGCTATGCGCCACCTCTACGCGATAGCCTTCCTTGCGGAATGTGATCTCGAGCAGCTCGCAGATCGACTTCTCGTCGTCCACGACGAGAATCCGCGCCGTCTCTTTTTGTTGGTCCTTGACCGCTGTCTTCGTCCCTTGCATAAGCGCCCTCGATGCCTCTCACTTCGTCTCAGGCCCCAAAACCCGATTCGCGAATTTTCCCCGGATCTCTCTCGTTACTTCGCCTTCTTCACGCCGTTCTCGGCAACTCCACAATAAATTCCGCCCCGCGATCCTTCTGCGACACCACGCTGATTCGCCCGCTGTGCGCCTGGACAATCTGATAGACGATCGACAATCCCAATCCCGTCCCGCCCGGGAATCCCGATTGCAATGGCTCGAAAATCTTCGCCCGCTGCTTCGCGTCCAATCCGATTCCCGTATCCCGAAACGCAATCCGCACCCAGAACGGCCGCTCTTCCAATCCAACTGTCAGCGTCCCTCCGTCCGGCATCGCCCGCAGCGCGTTGTCGCACAAATTCCAGAAGACCTGCTTGATCTTGCTTGAGTCCACACGCGCCCGCATTTCGTGCCCGTTGTACGCCCGTGAAATCTGAAATTTCGACCCGATCTCCGGCTTCTTTTCGATCAGCGTCAGCGTTTCGTTCAACAACGCCGCTACGTCCGCCTCCGCGAACTCGTACGTCTTCTCGCGCGAGTAATTTAAGAAATCTGTGATGATGTGGTTCAGCCGCTCCGACTCGCGGCTGACGATGCCCACCAGCAACAGCTGATCTTCTTCGAGGGGCGCCAGCCGCGCCAACTCCTTCACCGCTCCGGCCATCGCCGTCAACGGCTGACGAATCTCGTGCGCGATCGCCGCCGACAATCGCCCCAGCGCCGCCATCCGTTCTTTCGTCGCAACTTCATTTTCCAGCCGCCGAAAATCCGTCAAATCCTGAAAATTGAAAACGTATCCGCTCCGGTGCTCATCGCGCGTGCGCAAAGGCGAAATGCTGATGCCCAGAAACCTCTGTTGCCCGTCGGGCATACGGAACTCGACCTCACGCCGCAACGACAGCCGGTCGCTCACGTCCGGCAGCCCCGGCAGCCAAAACTGCTCGTTCAACTCCGACAGCTTCTTCCCGCGAACTTCCGCGAACTTGTGCCCCAGAATTTCCTCGCCCGTCCGGTTCAGCAGCACGATGCGCCCTTCGATATCGGTCGTGATCAAGCCGCCGCGCATCGAGTGAATTATGTCCTCGGTGAACTCTTGCAGCTCGGCCAACTCTTCCCGCTTCGCCTCGAGTTCGAGCCCCTTCCTCCGCAGCGACTGCGCCAGCAAACTCGCCAAATAGGCGATCGCCAAAAATCCGAATACATTGTCGAGAAACCAGAACCGTAGCTCCTCCTTCGAAAAAATGCTCGCGTACGTCGGCGAAATCTTCCCCGCATAAGCCAGCATCGTCATGCCGCCGAGAATCACCGCGCAGGATCCCGCAATCGTGAACGCGATGCTCCGCGAAAACAGGATGCTTCCGACGATGATCACCAGCAGGTACAGCGAAACGAAGTAGCTGTCGTGCAGTCCCGTCTCGTACACCAGCACCGACACCATCGCCATGTCGCCCACTACCTGCATCGCGCCTAGCCAGCGTGAATTCGGTATCCAGCGCAAAAAAAT
>DATAMU010000025.1:0-6552 GCA_036266605.1 Candidatus Acidiferrum sp.
CTTCCGCGCGTCTTCGCCGCGGACGACATACCGTGCGATCGCGTGCGCCACGATGCGCGCATTCGCATAAGTAAAATCGTCGGCAATAATGCCGCGCCAGCCGTCCGTACCAAACTTGATCGCAGTCATAAATTTTGAGTATACGCGACGAAGGTGGGCTCGCCGCGATCCGCCTCAAGTGAGTGTTACAAAAGTTCTTCGAGCTTCGCTTCTTCGAGCTTCTTCACGATTTTGCCGACGTCTTGCGCGCGCTCACGTGGACAGATGAGCAGCGCGTCGGCGGTTTCCACGACGACCAAATCCTTGATCCCGATCGCAGCGACGAATTTCTTCGGACTGTAAAAAAAATTGCCTTCCGCGTCGATCGCTTGCCCGCTCCCCTCGTTCGCAAAAATATTTTCGCCCGGGCGCTTTGCCAACAATTCATACACCGCAGCCCAGGATCCGATATCGCTCCAACCGACCTCGGCCGGAATAACGAACACGCGCGGGTTTCCCTGCTCACGTGTCGCCGGTTCGAGGATGGCGTAATCGACGGAAATATTTTCGAGTGCCGGATAAATATCGCGCAGATTTTTGTCGTAGGTTTTCTTGCCGATGCTCTCGGCCAGCGTTTCGAGCGCGGCAAATGTCTTCGGCAAATAATTTTCCAGATTGTCGAGAAAGGTCGAGACGCGCCAGAAAAACATCCCCGCGTTCCAGTGATAAAGCCCGGACCCGGCGTATTCCTTCGCCAAGGCGAGTGCGGGTTTCTCCGTAAACCGGCGCACGGCGTAAACAGGAAAGCCTTTTGCATCGAGCGCGTTTCCAGTTCGTTCGATGTAGCCGAATCCGGTTTCTGGCCGCGTCGGCGGAATGCCCAGGACCACCATCTTTTTCCGATCGGCCGCCATTTCGAGCGCGGCTTTCACGATCACGCGATAGCGCTCGGGATTCGCAATGTAGTGATCGGCCGGCAGCACGGCCATCAACGCATCGCCACGCGCGGCATGCCGCACGTGAATTGCAGCAAGTGCAATCGCGGCAGCGGTATTGCGCCCGATGGGCTCAGTCAGCACGCGTTGACGCGCCAGCGGCGGAACTTGTTTTGCAACCCCCGCAGCCTGCTCGCGATTTGTGACCGTCCAGATCCGCTCGGGCGGAACGATTGGGCGCAGACGAGCCACTGTCTGCTCGAGCATCGTATCTTCGCCGACGATGTTGAGAAGTTGCTTCGGCGTTCGCGTCCGGCTGCGCGGCCAGAAGCGGGTTCCGCGCCCTCCGGCCAGAATCACGGCGTGCGTTGTCAGTTTTTCCGCGGCCATAAGAAAAGAGTCAACTCAGTCGAAGACAGTATTATCCACCGAAGCGGGCCGGGAGCCGCGTTGGAGTTCTTCACGCAAAACACCGATATCAGGCACGTACGTTCGAATCATCTGCGTCGCTTCAATGGGAACAAAATGGCAGTCTTGCAGATTCGCCGGCAAAAGCCAGCATTCGCCTTGCTCGACCGGAAACGCGAAATCCGTAGACCGCAGCACGCCGCGGCCAGAGAGCAACACGATGAGGTCGAAATGCGAAGGGCTGACCGGAATCTCGAAAGGCGAAGCCGATGTCCACGACTCCGTCGCGAAAAACGGACACGCCGCAAGCAATGATCGCTCGACATCTCTTTCCGAAACCGAAAGCGGCAAATGCGTCGTCTTACCTTTAAAGGTCGAAGCGAAATTCGTGACCTCGAGCGCTTTTTCGATGTGCAACTCGCGCGGCTTTCCTTGCGCATCGACGCGTCCGTAGTCGTAGACGCGATACGTCAGATCGGAATATTCTTGCACTTCGATGACGATCATTCCCGGCCCGATCGCATGTGGAGTTCCGGGCGGTACGAAAATGGTGTCTCCCGCCCGAACATCGACCGGCTGAAAAATCGACTCCAACGTTTCATCTTTCAATCGCGCCAGAAATTCCTGCTTGTTCGACCCGGGTTTTAAACCGAACAGCAACTCCGCACCGGGCTCAGCCGACACAACGTGCCACATCTCGGTTTTGCCGCGCCCTCCGGCAGCTTTTTCGTGCACCGCCGCGTAGGCATCGTCTGGATGCACCTGCAGCGAGAGCATGTCTGTCGGGAAGATAAATTTCACCAACAGAGGAAACTCTTCGCTCGAAGCACAACGCGTTCCACGCCACTCGGCAGGCATCTCATGCCACGCCTCGCGCAGAGTCTTGCCGCGAAATTCCGGAGTTGTGATTTTGCTATCGAAGCTGCTGAGCCACGCTTCGCCAAGCGGTTCGGCCAGATCCGATTTTTCAGGATAGAGCGGCGCAAGCGACCGCGCGCCCCAAATGCGCGGGCTAAAAATCGGCTCGAGCCGCTGGGGAGCAGGCTTTTTCACCGCCGGCAAGTCAGGCCGCGGCCTCGACCCGCGAGAAAAAGCGGTCGAGTCGGCGCAGGCCTTCGTCAATGCGCTCGATCGAAGTTGCGTAGGAAAGCCGCAAATATCCCGGCGCGCCGAATGCGTCGCCAGGTACGAGCGCAACGCGCGCTTTGTCGAGCAGCAGCTTCGCGAGTTCGGTCGTGTCTTTCGCCAGAGCCTGCCCGCTGCTTCCGTTCGCAAGATGCGCCGACACGTTGGGGAACGCATAAAACGCGCCGCCCGGCCATTCGCAGGTGACACCGTTAATCGCGCGCAAGCCTTCCACGATTCGCTTGCGGCGCTTTTCATATTCAGCGAGCATCACCGGCACGGTGTCCATCGAGCCGCGCATCGCTTCGAGCGCAGCGTGCTGCGCGATTGACGTCGGATTCGACGTCGATTGACTCTGCAATTTCACCGTCGCCTGAATCAACGCTTCCGGCGCGAGCGTGTAGCCCACGCGCCAGCCTGTCATCGCAAACGTCTTCGACATCGAGCCGATGATGATGACGTTCTCCTTCGATCCCGCAACGCTCGCGATCGAGTACGGCTTGTTCTCGCCGTACGTAAAATGCGAGTAGCATTCGTCGCCCATCAGCCAAACGTTGTGCTTCTTGCAAGCCGCCAAAATCCGCTCGTACTCATTCGGTGGAATCACGCCGCCCGTCGGATTGTTTGGTGAGCTCAAAATCACCATCTTCGTTTTCGGCGTGATCGCCTTTTCGATCACAGACGCTTTCACGCTGAATCCATCTTCCGGCTTGCTGTCCACAAACACCGGCGTAGCGCCGGCGTATTTCACGATGTCGGGATAGCTAACCCAGTACGGCGCCGGAATGATGACTTCATCGCCCTGCTGCACCAGCACGCTGACGCAATTAAAAATGGAATGTTTACCGCCGACGTTGACCACGCACTCTTTCGGCTCGTAACTCGAGTGAAGTTCGCGTTTGTGCCACGCCACGATCGCCTCGCGCAGCGGCAAAATCCCGCCCGTCGGCGTGTACTTCGTGTAGTTGTGCTCGATCGCGCGAATCGCCGCCTGCTTGATGTGATCGGGGGTCGGAAAATCCGGCTCGCCCGGCCCGAAGTCGGCGATATCGACGCCCTTCGCCTTGAGCTTGTCGGCTTCCGCGATTACGGCCGACGTCGGCGAGATTTGAATGCGGTTGATGCGGTCGGTGAGTTGCACTGTTTCTGTTTCTCCTGTCCATGACTACAAAATTTCGACGCGCTCTAACTTGTTCGCCGCTACGCGATCTTCGCGCGAATTCTTTCTTCCACAGCGTTGGGCACAAGTCCTTCCAGCGGTCCGCCCAGCTGCGCGATCTCGCGCACCAGCTTCGAACTCAAAAAGCTGTAAGGCTGCCCCGGCAGCATGAAAACCGTCTCAAGCCTTGGCTCCAGCTTCCGATTCATCAGCGCCATCTGCAATTCATACTCATAGTCCGAAACCGCGCGAATCCCGCGCAAGATCACCCCCGCGCCACGCTTGCGCGCGTAGTCGACCAGCAATCCGTCGAACACATCGACTTCCACGCCGCTCCAGCGGCTCGTCACTTCGCGCAACATTTCCACGCGCTCCGGCACCGTGAACAGCGGCTGCTTCTCCGCGTTCTTCAACACAGCCACGATCACCAGGTCGAACATCTTCTCCCCGCGCTCGATCAGGTCGAGGTGGCCGTTCGTGACCGGATCAAACGAACCCGGATAAATGGCAATCGATGTTTTCATTTTCAAGGAACGGGCATTCCCGCGCCACAAACCACTGACGATATTCTAACCCAGCCGCAAGACGCGAAGCGCCGCAAATTCTCCGCTCAACCCGCGCCCGCCTGCGGCCAAATCGGGCCGCACATCCCCCACAAAACCTGTCATGAACCGGGGTCCAGCGAACTCCTGACCCACAAATCAGTTTCGCCACGATAAGCCTTGTGCGAGTATGCCAAGCGTTATTGAATCGTATTAGTGGCGGAAATCTTGGCAGAAAATCGGGCGGAGGGCAGGCGAAGATGATGCACGGTCGGTCGATTCGGGGAATACTGCTAGCGGGGACGATCCTTTTGGGCGCACTGATGCAATCACCTTCGACAAACGCGCAATCGCAGCGGACATTGAACATCATGCCGTTGCCGTCGAACGTGCAGCTCGGTAGCGGTGAACTGCGTATCGACGCGAACTTCTCCGTCGCGTTAACGGGTCACACGGAACCGCGCCTTGAGCACTCCGTCGCGCGCTTCCTGAAGCAACTCAATCGCGAAACAGCTATTCCGAACCTCGCCAAAGCCGCGACCACCGGCAAAGCCACGCTGACCATCCACACCGATCACGCCAGCAAAGAAATTCAGGAACTCGGCGAAGACGAAAGCTACACGCTCGAAGTCGCCACCGACGGCGCGAAGCTTAGCGCTGCGACTCCGCTTGGTACAATGCACGGCCTCCAAACCTTCTTGCAGTTAGTCGAACCCGGTGCCGCCGGCTTCGACGTCCCCGTCGTCTCGATCAACGACCAGCCGCGCTTCCCCTGGCGCGGAATCATGTTCGACGTCGGCCGCCACTTCATCCCGCTCGATATCCTGCGCCGCAACGTCGACGGCATGGAAGCCGTGAAAATGAACGTCTTCCACTGGCACCTCTCTGAAAATCAAGGCTTCCGCATCGAGAGCAAAAAATTTCCGAAACTCCAGGAACTGGGTTCGGACGGCCTCTATTACACGCAGGATGAAGTGCGCGACTTTATCGCCTACGCCCGTGAGCGCGGCATTCGCGTCGTCCCTGAATTCGACATGCCCGGCCACAGCACCGCTTGGTTTGTCGGTTATCCCGACCTCGCCAGCGGCCCCGGCCCGTACCAGATCGATCGCAAGTGGGGCGTGATGAATCCAGCGATGGATCCCACAAACGAGAAAACCTACAAATTCCTCGACGAATTCATTGCCGAAATGGCCAAAGTTTTCCCCGACCACTTCTTCCACATCGGCGGCGACGAAGTGAACGGCAAACAGTGGGACGCGAACGAGAAAATTCAGGAATTCAAGAAAGCCCACAACATTGCCGACAACAAAAATCTCCAGGCCTATTTCAGCCAACGCGTGCAAAAGATCGTCACCAAGCACGGCAAAGCTGTCGTTGGCTGGGACGAAGTCTTCATCCCCGGCGTCCCGAAAGACATCGTGATTCAGTCGTGGCGCGGTCAGGCTTCGCTCGCCGAAGCAGCCTCACAGGGTTATCGCGGCATTCTTTCCAACGGCTACTACATCGATCTCGGCTGGAGCGCCGCGCGCCACTACGCTGTCGATCCGATGGGCGGCGCCGCAGCCAATCTCACACCCGAGCAGCAAAAGCTCATCCTCGGCGGCGAAGCCACCATGTGGTCCGAGTACGTCAACTCCGAAAATATGGATTCGCGCGTCTGGCCGCGCTGCGCAGCAATCGCTGAACGGCTGTGGTCGCCGCAAAGCGTCACCGACGTGGCCTCGATGTACGCTCGCATGAACACCGAAAGCGCGCGCCTCGAGCTGCTCGATCTCACCCATCGCACCTACTACCGCTCGATGCTCCAGCGCATCGCCGGGTCAGCCAGCCCCGACGAATTCGAAGCCCTGAAAACAGTCGCCGATGTCGTCGAGCCCGTGAAAGATTACAAACGCGAGGAACTCGCTCCGCAAGAGCCATTGAGTACGACGCCGATGAATCGCCTCGTCGATGCCGTAAATCTCGAGAGCGACAAAGCCCGCCAATTCGGCGAACTCGTCGATAAATTTCTCGCGTCAAGCTGCCAGGACGCCGGCACCGCCGGCCGTCTCCGCGCCCAATTCATCATCTGGCGCGACAATGATGCGAAGCTCCAGCCGCTCGAACAGCGCTCGTTCCTGGTGAAGGAAGTCAGCCAGGTCTCGCAGAATCTGTCCGCCCTCGGCGTAGCCGGACTATCCGCGCTCGACTACCTCGCGAAGGGTTCCGCCACTCCCGAGGATTGGAAGACCAGCCAGACCACCGCGATCACGCAGCTCGCCCAACCCCGAGCCCAACTCTTGCTGCTCCCAACCGCCGCCGTCCAAAAACTGGTCGATGCCGCCACCGTCGGCGGCGCCTGCGCCAAGTAACGTAGCGCCGGCTTGTCCTGAGGGACGAAGGGCATCTTGCCGGCGGTTTT
>DATAMU010000026.1:0-3637 GCA_036266605.1 Candidatus Acidiferrum sp.
CGAAGATCCCGATCTCAAAGACAATCCGCTGCTGCCTGGACTCGATAAATTCGGATTCCCGAACGAGCACGAGATTTACAACAAGAAGCTGCCGGAAGTTCACGACGTGATGCGCGCCATGCGCAAACTCGCCGACGAATATAACGCGGTGCTGATCGGCGAAACGTGGACGGCGAACGTGGCGGAGCTTCGCGATTACTACGGCGAAAAGAACGACGAGCTTCAGATGCCGATGGATTTGATGCTCACGCAGTTTCCGAAACTCTCGGCTCCGTTGTTTCGCGAGCACATCACGGCGCTTGAGGATGCCGGCGGCTGGCCGGTTTTCGTGATCAGCAATCACGACATCCGGCGTTCGTACACGCGCTGGGGCGACGGCAAGAACGACGATCAGATCGCGAAGATGGCGGCGGCGATGTACATGCTTCTGCGCGGCACGCCCATCATGTATTACGGCGAAGAAATCGGCATGGAGAACAACGATCCGAAGCGCAAAGAGGATGTGCAGGATCCTCAGGGGCGGCGCGGCTGGCCGGCGGAAATTGGGCGCGACGGCGAGCGAACGCCGATGCAATGGAACGACTCAGCGAACGCCGGATTTTCCACTGGAAAACCGTGGCTGCCGGTTGCGCCGAATTTTACGACGCATAACGTTGCAACCGAAACCGGCGATCCGAATTCGATTTTGAATCTGTATCGAAAGATTATTGGGCTGCGAGCAAGCGAACCGGCGCTGCGCGAGGGCAAGTACATCGAGTTGAACGGCAGCGATGCGAATGTTTTTGCGTTCGCGCGCCAAGACTTGCGCGGAAATAGTGTGATCGTCGCGCTGAACATGTCGGATTCGCCCCAGAGCGTGAAGCTGGAGCTTGGCAAGGTTGCGGCGCCTTCGGCGAAGGCGACGACGCTCGTGTCCGCTGGCGCTAAGGCTTCAGAGGATCGAAGCCTAAGTCTCCATCCTTATGGGATTTATGTGGCGAAGGTGGATTCGCGACTGCGCTGAGTGAGGACGAGTTTCATTTTGGGAATTCGGTCGGTGGACCCACCCCCTCCCCCTTTTTTTTCTAAGGATGTGAAAACAAGACGGTTATTCGCACTCTGATGTTAAGGATGTGATTCTAAGGGAGTTGTTGGCGCGCTGTGTTTGAACGCGACTTTTTACAGTAGGTATATTACCTGATTCGATAACACTTGTCAAGTGGCTTAGCGAGATTGCGTGAGTGTTCGTGAACGCAGCATCCGTAAAAGCGGCACGGGAGTGCCGCACTCCAAAGAGTTTGCGCCTGACATAAGTGGTAAGTGTCTGTTCGAACTGACAGTTTGTTCGAAGGGTTGCGTTAGGAAGTGCGGATGGGGAGGTGGGCTGTCTCCCATGCGGCGAGGCCACCGGCGATTTCGGCTACGCTCGTGAAGCCGGCGCGCTGGAGGAGGCTGGCGGCGATGGAGGAGCGGTAGCCGCCGGCGCAGTAGACGAGGACGTTGCGGCCGCGCGGCACGTTTGCCGTCTTCTCAACTAGATGACTCAGCGGGATGCTTTCGGTGTTGTCGATGTATTTGCGGGTGCGTTCGCCGGGGTTGCGAACATCGATCACCAAAGGTGAATTCGAATTGGCGGACGGCTTCGAACCGGCCATCACTTCAAGTGCGTATTGGGGGCTGAAGGACTCCGTCGTTGTGACCAGGTCGGGACGCGAATCGAGGCTGCGCAGGCCATCTTGCAAATACCCGACAATATGGTCGAAGCCGATCCGGCCGAGGCGGACAGCGGATTCTTTTTCGCGGCCGGGGGCGGCGATAATGACGATTGGATCTTCGCGATTGAGAATCGTGCCGGCCCACGTGGCGTATTGGCCGCCGAGGCCGATGTTGATGCTGCCTTTGAGATGGGCGGCTGCAAATTCGGCGGGGTCGCGCGTGTCAAGAATTTGCGCGTCGGCAGCCTGCAGTCCTAACACCGTGTCGAGCGGGAGCGGATTCATCCCTACTTCGAGCGCTTCATCGAGCGTGGGGCGCTCTTCGCTATTCAACACCGCGTCGTATGTGAAGTAATCCGGAGCTTCGGGTTGGTCGGCGGTCACGACCTGGATGAACGCGTCTTTGGTCATCGGCTGAAGAGCGTAATTGACGCGGCGCTGGTCGCCGATGGTCGAGACGGTTTCCTTGCTGATGGCTTTGCCGCAGAGCGAGCCGGCGCCGTGCGCAGGATAGACGAGGCTTGTGTCGGGCAGCGCAAGAATTTTGTTGTGCAGAGATTCGTACAACATGCCGCCGAGTTGTGCGGCGGACCAGCCGAGCGCGGCGCGAAGATCGGGGCGGCCGACGTCGCCGATGAAGAGCGTGTCGCCGGTGAGGACGGCGTTTGGCTGCGAGTCGCTGACGGCGAGATCGTAGACGAGAATCGAAATTGATTCGGGCGTATGGCCGGGAGTTTCCAGCGCCTTCAGGCGAACTTTGCCGAACTCAATTCCTTCTCCATCTTTCAAAGGCGTGAACGCGTATTTCGCTTTGGCAGCGGCGCCGAGATAAATTTTGGCGCCGACGCGATCACGGAGTTCGAGATGGCCTGCGATGAAATCGGCGTGGAGGTGCGTCAGGAAGACGTGCTTGATGTGAAGTTTGTTCTCGGCGGCGAACGCGAGGTATTGATCGATGTCGCGTTGGGGGTCGACGACGGCGGCCTCGCCGGTTTCTTCGTCGCCGATGAGGTACGAGGCGTGGGCGAGGCAGCCGAGGTAGAACTGCTTGAGGATCATGTCGGGGATGCTTCAGGGGCTGAAGCCCCTCGCTTTCTCGTGACTTAATGTCGCGGTTGAAACCGCGACCCGCAAGCCGAAAAACAGAACGTGCGAACTCTTTAGGCCTGGGCAAGTTGGGGCGCAGCATGCTGCGCCCCTACATGATCTTGCCAAGGATCTAACTACTTCGGTTGCTTGACGATGCGCAGGTATGGGCGCGGCGCTTTCCAGCCTTCGGGATATTTCTGCTTTGCCTGCTCGTCGGTGACCGAGCCGGAAATGATGACGTCGTCGCCCGGTTTCCAATTCACAGGAGTCGAAACCGCGTGCTTGGCAGTGAGCTGCATGGAATCGACGACGCGCAGCACTTCGTCGAAGTTGCGGCCGGTGCTCATCGGATAGCTGAGCATCAATTTGATTTTCTTGTCGGGGCCGACGACGAAAACGGTGCGAACCGTCGCGTTGGTGGCGGCGGTACGACCGTCGGAAGTGTTGCCCGCTTCGGCGGGCAACATGTTGTAGAGCTTGGCGACTTCGAGCGTCGGGTCGCCGATCATCGGGTAATTGACCTTGTGGCCCTGCGTTTCCTGAATGTCTTCGATCCACTTGCTGTGCGACGTCACGGGGTCGACGCTGAGGCCGATGATCTTGGTGTTGCGCTTTTTGAATTCGGGCTCGAGGCCGGCCATGTAACCGAGTTCGGTGGTACAAACCGGCGTGAAATCCTTGGGATGAGAAAAGAGGATGGCCCAGCTGTCGCCGATCCATTCGTGGAAATTGATTTTTCCTTGGGAGGTTTCGGCGGTGAAATTTGGGGCTTCGTCATTAATGCGCAGCATCTGTTGGTCTCCTGACCTTGTCGAATCAAAGCGGGGATTCGTTTGGGAATTATCCCGAAACGA
>DATAMU010000027.1:0-2001 GCA_036266605.1 Candidatus Acidiferrum sp.
CCCACTTTCATACGCCACACACGTGCGCGAATCGAACCCGTGCGCGTATCGATTTGCACATGAACGGGCTCGCCGTTCGTGCCGATCGCCGGCTCCATCGGAAGCTGGTTGACTTCGTTCTCGGTGTATTCCTCTTGCTGCCAGCCTTCGACGTCTAGACGCTGGCGAAAATATCCCTGGCTGTAAAACAAACCGATGCCGACAAGCGGGATGTCGAGATCGGACGCGCTCTTGATGTGATCGCCGGCCAGAATTCCGAGGCCGCCGGAATAAATTGGAATCGATTCGTGCAGGCCGAACTCCGCCGAAAAATAGGCGACCGGCCGCGGCCGCAGAACGCCGGCGTGGCGCGCACCCCATGTATTACTGTCGTCGTTTAGATATTCGCGCTGGCGGCGATACGCGTAGTTGATGCGGCTGTGCAGTGCAAGTTCCGCGGCGCGTTGTTCGAGGGTCGCAAGGGGAAGTTCGCCGAGCATCGAAATCGGATTGTGATTGAACTGGCGCCAGGGAATCGGATCAAGATCGCGAAACAAAGCAGTGGAATCGCTGTCCCAGCTCCACCATAGATTTCGCGCGAGCGACCAAAGCTTCTCCTGCGTCGGGGCAATGAAACGGTCGAGGCTGCGGGCTTCGCTGACAACCGGCGCAACCTGCGCTGCCGCTTGCATCAACATGCGCACTTCGTCTTCGCGGAAACTGCGCGCTTCGGTGGTCTGGACGATGAGCACGCCCTGCAAAACGCCACGATCGATGAGTGGGACGCCGAGAAATCCTTCGAAACCGTCTTCACCGGCTTCGCGAAAATATTTAAAGCGCTGATGTTTTTTTGCGTGGGTGAGCGCCAATGGTCTTAGCTGCTCGGCGACTAGACCTGTGAGTCCTTCATTCAGAGCCATGCGAAGCGTACCGACACATTTGGGCCGGAGTCCGCGCGTTGCAGCAAGTACGAGTCGAGCGCGATCGGGCTCGAGCAGATAAATCGAGCAGACCTCGGTCTTGAATCGGCCTGCGATAAGAGCAACCACGTTGTTGAGGGTCTCCGCCGGCTTGCCGCTGTCTTTGGCGAGATTTCGAATCTCTTCGAGGGTCAAAACATGCTGCGCGTCACGCGAATTGATCGTCTGGCTCAAGCTCGGCTTCCTCTTGTGTTGCAAGTTGAAGACACCAATACTGCGACAAAAATGTGCAGGTCTGGGTGAAAACATAGTACGGCGGCTGGATATTGAGGGCAAAGTGAAATTGCTTCGGCGCTGAGAGAAAGTGAATTTTGCAATTGCGCACAAAGCGAAATTTCAGGTGCTTTTTGTGTTATCAGACGGACTGAAGAACGAGCACGCCGTAGGGATCGATGGTCGATTTCGATTCAAGCGTTCCGCCGCCCAGGAGATTTTTGAACCGGCCGGGCAGAGGGATCGTTTGAGCAGCGCCGTTGTGATTGAGGATGTAGGTCCACTGCGTTGAGCCGGATTTTCGCGTGGTGAGTTCGACGCCGCGTGGAATTTCGAACGATGATTTGCTGCCGGAAAGTGCGACGAGCGTGGCGAGCACGCGGCCGAGATTCATCGGGTCGAGATCGGCGCCGATGTAAACAGCTTTGCCTTTTCCGAACGCGTTCATCGTGATTGCCGCATCGCCTGCGAACGGCGCAGTGTAAGTGGCGAGTACGGTCGCACTCGACGCCGGCTCGAGCCGATCGGCCCACAAAGCGCATGTACCATCTGTTCCGGCGAGCGGGCCGGAAAATTTGACGCCGATTTTTTCGCTGTAGATGGGCACGTAGTCTTTCACGGTCACGCCCATCACATCGCGAAGCGGTCCTGGCAGCGGCGTTCGAACGATCTGGCTGCTTTCGTCTTTCGCGCCCAGTCGAAAACTTGTAACGAATGTTCCACCGGCTTCGACGTAGGTGCGAATCCGCGCTGCCTGTTTTTCGGACAACACATATTGAACGGGAGCGAATACGACTTTGAAACGAGATAAATCCGAGTCAAGCGAAAT
>DATAMU010000028.1:0-3571 GCA_036266605.1 Candidatus Acidiferrum sp.
CGCGGCCGAAGCTCGCGAAATTTATAGCGGCACCGTCGGTGCCGACTTCATGCACTTGCTCGAACCCGAACGCCGCCAGTGGATTATCGAGCGCATCGAAAATATCCACACCGGCGTGGATCAGAACAAAATTCTCGAACGCCTCGTGCGCGCGGATTTGTTCGAGCAAGTCCTCCAGGCGCGCTATCTCGGCACGAAACGTTTCTCGCTCGAAGGCGTCACCTCGCTCATTCCTTTGATTGATTCGATTCTCGACAGCGCCGGTGAAGCTGGCGCGCTCGATTCCGTCATCGCCATGAGCCATCGCGGCCGCCTCAATGTCATGGTCCACGCGGCATGCAAGCCGCCGCACGAAGTCGTCTCCGGATTCGAAGATGTCGACCCGCGCAGCGTGCTCGGCGCGGGCGACGTGAAATATCACGTCGGTGCGACGGGAACTTACTGCACGGCGCATGGCAAGTCGCTGAATATTCACATCGTTTCGAACCCCAGCCACCTGGAAGCCGTCGATCCGGTCGCAATGGGTCGTGCCCGCGCAAAACAAACCCGCCGTGGTGCCGACGGCCCCATCGTCGACCGCTCGCGCGAAGCGCTCAACAAAGTTTGGCCCATCGTCATGCATGGCGACGCGGCATTCGCCGGCCAGGGTGTTCTCGCCGAAACGTTGAACCTCGCCGACCTCAAGGGCTACACCGTCGGCGGCACCGTTCACATCGTCGTCAACAATCTCATCGGCTTTACCACGCCCGCGATTCAGGAACACTCTTCGCGTTTTGCTTCCGATATCGCCAAGCGCCAGAGCATCCCCGTGTTCCACGTCAACGCCGAAGATCCCGACGCTGTCGTGCGCATCGGCCGTCTCGCCGCGGAATATCGCGCCAAATTCGGCAGCGACGTCGTTGTCGATCTCATCGGCTATCGCCGTCACGGGCATAGCGAAGTCGACGACCCAACGATCACGCAGCCGCAAAAATACGACGCGATTAAGAATCACGCCCCGCTCTGGAAGATTTACGCCGAGAAAACCGGCATCGACGCCACCGCGGTTTCGGAAACTGTCCGCAAGGAATACGAAGGCGAGCAAACCAAGGCGAAATCGCTGAAAAAAATGCCGCACCTGCGGCAGCTTCCGAATTACTGGACACCCTATCTACATTCCAAATCCGAAACGCTCGTCGAGCCTGAAACCGGAGTCGCGCGCGAAAAGCTTGAGGAAATCACCGATGGGTTGATCCGCATTCCCGAGGGCTTTCACCTGCATCCCAAGCTCGCAAAATTGCTCGAACAGCGCGCCGAAATGGGTCACGGCAAGCGCGCCATCGATTACGGCTTCGCCGAACTCCTTGCGTACGGCTCGCTCGTGCTCGAAGGCACGCCCATCCGTCTCACCGGCCAGGATTCGCAGCGTGGCACGTTCAACCAGCGTCACGCGGTTCTGATCGACAGCGAAACGGAACACAATTACCTGCCCCTTTCGCACCTTTCGCGCGAGCAGGCGTTTTGCGAAATCCATAACTCGCCCCTCTCCGAAGCCGCATGCCTCGGCTTCGAATACGGCTTCAGCCGCGACTATCCCGAAGCTCTCGTTTTGTGGGAAGCGCAGTTCGGCGACTTCGTCAACGGCGCGCAGATCATCATCGACCAATTTTTGAGCGCCAGCGAAGACAAATGGGCGCTGCCGACCGGATTGGTTTTGCTGTTACCGCACGGCTACGAAGGCCAGGGCCCCGAACACTCGAGCACGCGCATCGAGCGCTTCTTGCAGCTCGCGGCCGAAGACAATGTCGTCATCTGCCAGCCTTCCAACGCCGCGAACTATTTCCACATGCTGCGTCGCCAGGCCAAGCGCTCTTGGCGCAAGCCGCTCATCGTCTTCACGCCAAAGAGCATGCTGCGCCATCCCGACGCCAGTTCCGATCTTTCCGAATTTTCGCGCTCGCATTTTCTCCCGCTCGTTCCCGACAACGAGGTCAAGGACGCCAAGCGCATTCTCATCGCCAGCGGAAAAGTCGGCCACGACTTGCAGGCCGAGCGCCGTAAGCGCAAAGACACGAGCACCGCGATTTTCTTCCTCGATCAGCTCTATCCGCTTCCGAAGAAGGAAATCGCCGAAGCCATTACCGCGAATCCCAACGCGCACGAAATCGTCTATGTGCAGGAAGAGCCCGCCAACATGGGGCCGCATTCCTACGTGATGCCGCGCCTCCAGCGCATCGCCGAACACCAGGGCCGCCGCATCCGCGCGGTAAAGCGCAGCGCCAGCGCCAGCCCCGCCACCGGCTCCGCCAAGGCCCACGAGATGGAGCAAAAGACGCTCCTCAGCCTGGCCTTCACCACCCACACCGGCGAATAGCCATTGGAGTGCGGCGGCTCGGCGCCGCTTTCACAGCGTCACCAGCACTCCTACGCGATCCGTCATCCGCGATCATGTAGGGGCGCAGCACGCTGCGGCCCCAGGCCCGGACCCAGCAACAATGCTTGGCTAGATCTGGGTTTTCCCCATCACATTTCACTTGGGAGCAGACGCCTGTGGCGTTTGGCACGGCGTCGGGGCCCCCCCGCTGTTCACGTAAGTGTTGAATCTACGAGCTTTTAAGGCCTTTAGAATCTGCACTTGTGCAAGTGCGGAATCTAAAGGAGTTACGAGATTTTTTGTGAGTGGAAACCGACCAGGCGTGATTGTTTACGGAAGAAGTATCTCATGGATTTGACATTTTGTCAAGAGCCAGTGGTACGGTTCCGGGCGCCGGGTCGTCGCCCACGCTTCCTACAGCTCCTCAATAATCTTTCGCAGCTTGCCGGCGATTTCTTCCGGCGGCGTCCCCGGAGGAAATCGGACCGACGACCCGATCCGAACCACGATCTCGCCGCGCCGCGCAACGCGCCGCCCTTCGCGCCGCATTTTCCAAACGCCGTCCAGCCGCATCGGCACGATCGGTACATTCAAGTTTTCAGCCAACAGCCCGATGCCGCTCTGAAATTTGTCCATCTCGCCGGACTCAGAATCGTTCCCATGCCCTTCCGGAAAAACGAGCACGCTGTACCCACGGTCGATGGCCGCACCAGCAAAACGAAAGCTCTCGCGAAATCCCGAATGCTGCGGCAGGGGGAACGTCGTGAAAAGCGCCGTCACGAGCCAATACCCGACTTGATAGGCCCAGCGTTTCACGAAAAACCACTCGCGCGGCGGGTGCCGCATCGTCTGCAACGTCTCGCCGCCAACTGCGGTCGCCAGCATGTGCCGGTAACGCGGTGGAAGCCCGGCCATCACGAGGCCGCTGTCGTCGCGCCGCGTGATGTGATTCGAGACCACCAGCACCGGCCCACGCAGTTCGCGCAGATAGTCGCGCCCCAAAATTCTCGGATGCCCGAAAAACTGTGTCGCCGGCCAGACCAGCGCGTAGTAAACGGCAAGCCGGATCCATTGCATCGGCGCGCTCAGAGTCCACAGCGGATACACGAAATCCGTTCGCCGCGCCGACGGCGACTGCAGCAATTTCTCGATGTCGGCTACGGTCTTGGCCTCAGCAAATTGCGTTTCGTTCAACTCCACTTGATAACGCTCTTCGAG
>DATAMU010000029.1:0-6607 GCA_036266605.1 Candidatus Acidiferrum sp.
CCACATCCAGGAAGTCATCATCCAGAATTTCCGCGCCAAGCCCGACATTCCGATGGCTCATCACATCGAGCCAACGATGGACGACATGCTGCGCACCATTGCCGTCGCGCGCTTGATCCTTGGTCCTGAGATGAACGTTCAAGCTCCACCAAATCTCAGCTACTCCGATTTCCCGTGCCTGCTCGACGCAGGCATCAACGATTGGGGCGGAATCTCGCCGGTCACGAAAGATCACATCAACCCCGAAGCCGCGTGGCCGCAAATCGCCAAGCTCGAAGCGGAAACCATCGCGCGTGGATTCATCCTTCGCGAGCGCTTGGCTTTGTATCCCGAATTCCTCGATCGCGAAGGCTTTACCTCATCGAATTTGCGACCTCATCTCGACCGCATGCGCAACGCTCCCGAACTCGCGCAAGCGCCGCAGAAAATGGCATCCTGAACTCGATCCTGCGAACAATGCCTGCTAATCCATCAAGCGCATCGCACGCCAGAGCCACAAAACCCAAGTTGCGCATCGCCGCGTTGGCCGGCGGAGTCGGTGCATCGAAGCTGCTGCTCGGCTTTTACGATGTGATGGACCCGAACGAGCTGACGGCGATCGTCAATACAGGCGACGACATCGCGATGCATGGTCTGAAGATTTCGCCGGACCTCGACATCGTTACGTACACGCTCGCCGGAATCATCGATCCGAAAAAAGGCTGGGGCTTCCGCGGCGAAACATTTCACCTGCTGAAGCGGCTCGCCATCTACGGCCGCATCAATTGGTTCAATCTCGGCGACCGCGATCTCGCCACGCACATCCACAGAACCGCGATGCTTGCCGATGGAAAAACGCTGACAGATGCGGCGGAATCGATTCGTGCGGCGCTTGGCGTGAAGTCACGAATCCTGCCGATGTGCAATGAGTCTGTCCCGACGATCATCGAGTCAAGCGAAGGCGCGCTTCACTTTCAGGAATATCTCGTAAAGCGCCGCGCAGAGCCCATCGTGAAAAACATTCGCTTCGACGGTGTCGAGCATGCAAAGCCAGCGCCAGGCGTGCTCGAAGCCATCCGCGATGCCGATCGCATTGTGATTTGCCCGAGCAATCCTCTCATCAGCATCGGACCAATTCTCGCCGTGAAAGGAATTCGCGAAGCGTTGCGCGTTCGCCGCGAAAGTGTCGTCGCAGTATGTCCAATCGTTGGCGGCAAGTCGCTGAAAGGCCCGAGTGACAAGATGCTCGCCGAACTCGGCCACGAAGCCTCCGCAAAAGGCGTCGCAAGACTCTACGCCGACTTCACCGGAACATTCGTTCTCGATCCGGCCGACGAATCGCAACGCGCCGCAATCGATTCGCTCGACATGAAAGTCGCCGTGATCCCCACTGTCATGACAACGCGCACCGACAAACGCAAACTCGCGCGTGCCATCCTGTCGCTATAATTCGATGGGCAAAGTCTTCATGTAGGGGCGCAGCATTGCTGCGCCCCAGCTTGGCAAGATGACTGCTTCAAGCTCGTTCTGTTTTTTCTTCGATTTTCTCTGGCACGGCAGAGATATGCGCGACGACTACAACGGAAGGCCCGTAAACCGAATTCCCGCGCTGTGAACTTTGTGGCGGATGTTGATGCCGATCAGCAGCGCGGTGATGGATTCCACGATGCGCGCGTTCTCGAGCTTTCCACCGTTGATCGCGCGAACGCCCGGAATCTTCTGTGCCAGTTCGCTCGCTACTTGCTTGGCTTTTTCGTCGTCACTGCAAACCAACACATCGCATTCAACCGCTGCATCGCCTTCGAGCAACGCAGCGCCAAGATTGTGAAATGCCGCGGCAAGACTCACTTCTTTCGGCAATAATTCCCGCGCAGCTTCCGCTGCCGAACCTTGCCACACGCCGAGCATCTTCGACGGCGCACCGCCAACAGAAGCCGCGAGCGGAACAGTCGTGTCGATCACGATCGTTCCCGGTTTCCAAACGGACTTCAATTCCTTCAGCAATCCAGCCATTCCGGCAAACGGAATCGTGAGCAGCGCAACATCACACTGCGCTGCCGCAGCAGCGTTTGCCGCGCCTTCGATTTGTGCGGAAGCTCCGATTGCATCGCGCAGCTTCTTCGCTGCGTCCCGCGCGCGCTGCGCGTCACGCGAGCCGATCACGATGCGTTCGCCCGCTCGCGCCAGCCGGTTCGCCAAGCCGAGCCCTTCCGGTCCAGTTCCGCCAAGAATTGCAATCGTTCTCGCCATCGGAATCTCCTCTGTCCGATTCGATTATCTCTGATTCACGCGGAAATGAAGATGCGAGCGGTGATTGCAACTAGGGCCTTTGAGCCAAAAGCGCGTTGACTGCGGAAGCGGTCTGCTCGAACGGTTGGCGAGGAGCAGGGGCGGGCTGCAGGCGGCCTTCACGATCGATCAGAAAGAGCGCAGGGTATTGCGCGATCTCGCGATAAAACTTGGGAATCTGCTCGTTCACCATGAGCAATGGATACGTCACTGGAACCTGGGTCAGGAATTTCTGCTGTGTCGCAACGCTTTCGTCTGACATTCCTAGAACAACGAATCCTTGTGTTTGTTTCTCGCGATAAAGCTGATCGAGCTTCGGCATCTCGTTGCGGCATGGCTCGCACCACGTCGCCCAGATGTTGATCAACACCACTTTGCCTTTGTAGTCGGAGAGATGCTGTGCATTGCCGTGAAGATCGGTCGTGACGAATTCCGGAGCGGCGACGTCGTGAAGTTGGCGGTTGCGCGTCTGCTTGGCCCGCGCAATGCCATCGCGAATTGGCATTAACGTCAGCAATAAAGACAGCGCCGCGATCGTCATCCCGATTTTTGCGGATAGCGGAAACGCGCTCTGCTTTCTGGCTCGGATCGACAACAAGAGCATCACGAAGAAAGGAACCGTCATCGCCACCGCGGATGCGGCCAAGCGAAAAAGCCAGTCTTTTTCGAGATTCGAGCTGAGATCGCTCAGAACGTTGTAGACGAGGATGTAGAAGACGATCGCCAGAATTGGCGAGAGGATTCCAAGAATCAGCAGCTTGCGCTTTGCCATTTCGGTCTCTCAAACTGGCGCGAAATTGCGCACAGTCTATGCTAAGCGCCGTGTTTGGCAAAGGAGCAGTTTGGGCTGAGACGAGTTCGTGGAAGCTGCGGCGTTATGATATTGTCAAAAATCCCAAATATGGCGGCGAAATCACCTACAGTGGCTGAGTTCCGTTTGGCGTGCGGCCAGTTTGCGACTGGAGTGTCGATCGTGACGGCGGAGCGCGCGCCGGGGACGGTGCACGGGATGACGGCGAATTCGGTGACTTCGGTGTCGCTGAATCCGTTGCTGCTTTTGGTGTGCGTGGATCACCGCGCGCAGCTTTTGCCGATGGTGCAAGCGAAGGGGCACTTTGGCGTCAGTGTTTTGAAGCAGGAACAGCAGGCGATTTCGCGGTATTTCGCACAAACCGTCGAGGACGCTGCGGTGGAAGCGAAGCTGGGAATCCAGTATCGCTGGACGGAATCGGGGATTCCGTTGCTGGACGATGCGCTGGTGCATATCGCTTGCCGCGTGATTTCAACGCACGAAGCCGGCGATCACACAATTTTCATTGGACAAGTTGAGGCGACGGAAATCTTCGACGGCGAGCCGCTGGTCTATTTTCGCGGGGGATATAGAAAAATCGCACTCTGATTGGAAAACGGAAAATAGAAATTGGAAAACGGCGAAGTTCCCGCTCCGGTAATTTGCTGAGCAGCGTGCAAGAAGACACCTGAATCGATCCATCTTGCGGACATGGGGCGCAGCAGTGCTGCGCCCCTACATCATCTTGCTGGCGCAATCAGGCTGTACGAATTTCTGGGTTCGAGTTTCGAGTTTCTAATTTCGATTTTCCAGAATTAGTGGTGGCCGCCGAGGGGGTCGCGTTTGGTGCCGTAGACGGCGCCCCACTTGTCGGTCATTTCGCCGCGGATTTCCCAGAGTTCGGGGAAGAATTTGTGGTGCATGCCGTCTTCCAATATTTCAACAGGCCGACCCTTGAGGCTCTTAGCACTGAAGCCGATGGTGCGGTGAATCAACTGCATGTGCTCGAAGCGGAATTTCTGAAAGAGCTCGTCGAACTCGGCCAGGGCTTCGGCTACGACGTATGCGTCTCCGTGGTTGTATTCGGAATCGTAGATTTTTTCGAGCGTGAGATTGTGTTTGTCGAGATAGTTTTCCTTGAACGAATTCCAGATCGGCTGATACATCTTCAAGAGGGTGCGGAAGCCGGGAGATTCCTGGCCGCTGCCGTTGCCGAGACGTTCGCGGATCGCCTGGTATTCCTTGGGCGACATGATTTCCAGGAGCGCGATTTGTTGAGACATCAATCGTTGCGCGGTGTGAACCCTGCGGAAAAGCGTGAGAACGCGATTCGTGTTTTGTTGCTGAAGGTAATCGTCGATGTCCAACAGCGTGTAGGCGATCAGTTTCATCCAGAGTTCTTCGACCTGGTGGACAATTTGAAATTGGAGTTCGTCGGCGTTGACGAGGTCTTCAAATTTGGATTGGCAGGAGAGGAGATTTTTTGTGTTGAGGTAGAGCTCGTAGTCGAGCGTGCCTTCGCCGGACATCTGGTCGTAGAAGAGTTTGCGGTTCATGCGAGCTCCTTGCGCGGTTAGCGTTTATTTTGAGCGGGTTGCGGGAGAAAAGCGAAGAGGGATTCACCACAGAGTTCGCGGAGGGCACAGAGGAAAGGGAGGGGGGGACCCCCCTCCCCCTTTTTGCGTAAGGATGTGATTCTAGGGGAGTTGGGCGTGCACATGGTGCAAGGATGTGATTCTAAATGGTTTAGGAGCGTGAATCTGTCGTTCGAAATCGACGAGGGCGCTTATTTCGGGTAAGTCGTCCAGAAACAGCCTGTTATGCCCGGAGACGCACAGCGATTGGGAGGCAGGATGACGTTGAGATCCTTCCGCCTCCTTCGGACGCCTCAGAATGACAACGTGTCGAGATTGGGGCGATTCGGGCGATCGTGGTGGGCGATCGAAAAACAGCCGGCAAGATGCCGGCGCTACAAGAGTTAGCGTTCGGTGGGGCCGGAGGGGCGGGCTTGCTCAGTGCTGTCGCTGAGGTCTTTGCGGTGGCTTTTGACTTCGCGGAGGGCGTAGATGGGCTTGTTTTGCGATTCGTAGTAGGTGCGGGCGATGATCTCGCCCAGGAGGCCCATGGAGACGAACTGGAAGCCGCTGACGATCAGGGCGACGCCTGTGATCATCAAGGGGCCGTGCTGGCTCATGATGTGGACGTTATGCGCGAACTTTTCGAAGAGGAGATAGGCGGCGTCGAGCAAGCCGAGAAGAACACCGGCCACGCCGATGATTCCGAAGAATTGAAGCGGGCGGGTCGAGTAGTCCTGTAAAAATTTGACGATGATCAGGTCGAAGAAGACGCGGATGGTGCGGCCGATACCGTAGTTGCTTTTGCCGCTTTTGCGGTCGAGATCGGTGATGGGGACTTCGGTGATGCGCGCCCCCGCAGCGGCTGCGAGCGCCGGAATGAAGCGGTGGAGTTCGCCGTAGAGCTGGATTTCCTGAATGATCTCGCGCTTGTAGGCTTTGAAAGTGGTGCCGAAGTCGTGCAAATCCACGCCGCTCAGCTTGGCCATCATCCAGTTGGCGACGCGGCTGGGGAACTGGCGCATGAGCCAGTGATCGCGGCGGGCATAGCGCCAGCCGCTGACGAGATCGAAGCCCTCTTCGATTTTCTCGAGAAAGCGCGGGATTTCTTCGGGATCGTGCTGGAGGTCGCCGTCCATCGAGATGACGACGTCGCCGCGGGCGAAATCAAAACCGGCCTTGAGCGCGGAGGTCTGGCCGAAATTGCGGCGCAGGCGGACGATGTTGACGCGATGGTCGTGCTCATAGATATCGGAAAGAACCTTGAACGAATTATCGCGACTACCGTCGTCGATAAAAATCAGTTCATAGGGCTCGCCGATGGAGTCCATGACCTCGGTGATCTTCATATAGAGCGGAGGGATGTTTTCCTGCTCGTTGAAGAAGGGAACCACCACCGAGTAGCGAATTGTGGGGTCGGTTCTCATATCTGAGACAAAGAATAGTCTATCAGGCGGATGCCTTGTGACGCGACAAGATTTCGGACGTCCGGGTCTGTGAGGATAGCGAGTTCCGTGGCGCGGGATTCCTGCAAGCGGGTGGCGGATTTTTGAAGGGCTTCGTCCACGTAGCCTGGGTGGCACATGAGTTCGGTGGTGCCGTCGGGGAGATTGTTCAGGAGCTGGAGCACGCCTTCCTTGGTCATTTCGCCGGTTTGGGCGATGCCGCAGAAGTAGTCGGCGGTTGCGATGCCGATGTGACGCGCTTGTTCGCGGGCGTCGCGCGCGAGGAGTTTCAGGCCGCGGGCCTGGACGCCTTGTTTGAAGACGGTGGCGTCGAAGAGTTCGTCGTCGGATGCGAGCGCGGCGCGAAGGCTCGATGCTTCGTGGGAGATGCGGATGGCGCCGATGTTGTTGCGCTTGGCGAGGCGCAAAGCGATTTCGAAGAAACCGGGCAGCATGTGGACGTGTTTGTGGCCGTCGAGGTGAGTGGGCTGGATGCCGGCTTCGCGGATTTTTTCGATTTGGGCGGACCA
>DATAMU010000030.1:0-4669 GCA_036266605.1 Candidatus Acidiferrum sp.
GAAAAACTGACCGTTGGGAAGCTTGAGGTTCATGATCTTCAAAGCGTTAGGGTTGATATCGGCGGCGGTGAGAGTAGTGCCGAATGCGGCGTTGGCGAGAGTGGCGAGGCTTGCGGCATCGCGATTGGTGTCGCTCAGGCCGGGAAGGACGTTGGCTTCGGAAATTGAGCTGTCTTCATCGGAGACGCGCTGGCCTTGATAGGAAGCGAAGAAGAAGAGCTTGTCTTTCCTGATCGGACCGCCAAAGGTTGCGCCGAAGCTATTACGCTTGAGTTCGGGCACGGTTTTGCCGAGGCTGCGCAGCGTGTTGTCCTGATTGAAAAAGAAGGGCGCGGCGTTCCATGCGTCGGTCTGGTGATATTCGTAGGCCTGGCCATGGTATTGGTTCGTGCCGGTGCGCGTTTGCAACGTGATGTGAGCGCCGCTGTAGGAGCCTTCGGACGCGTCGTACATCGAGGTGTTGACGCGCATTTCTTCCATCGTTTCCTGCGGAGGCGCGGGCATGGCCTGACCGATGGCGCTGTAGACGGACGTGCTGGTTTGAATTTCGCCTCCCGCCGTTGTGTTCGTGTTCTGGCCGGTGTTAAGAACGGCGCGGTTGTCGGCGACGCCGCTGGACGATTTGCCGTTGAAGAGATTGTTGGTCTGAACGCCGTTGACGACGAAGCTGTTGCTGGTGTCGCGCTGACCGTTGGCGAAGATGTTTTGATTGCCCATGCCGGCGTTGGTGCCGGAACCGGTGAGGAAGTCGGCGTTGACACCGGGGCTGAGGAGAGCGAGCTGCGTGAAGCTGCCAGTGCCGAGCGGGGTGCTTTCGATGAGTTCGCTGCCGAGCGTGTAGCCGTTGGTGGTATCGGTTTGATTCAGGAGAGGCGTGCCTTCGACTGTAATGCTGGTGCTGACTTCGCCGGGCTGGAGCGAGCCGTTGACCGTGGCCGTGACGCCGCCGACTACGGTGATCTGATTGTGCACCTCAGTCTTGAACCCATCGCGCGCGAAGGAGACGGAATAGGGGCCGATCGGCAGCGCGTTGACGAGGAAGGAGCCGTCGTCTTTGGTGGACGCAACGACTTCAAGATTGGTGTCGAGGTTGCGGATTTTTACTTCGACTTTGCTCAGGACGGCGCCGGTGCTATCGGAGACCGTGCCGTTGATCGCGCCAAGAGTTTGCTGTGCGGACGAAGGTAGAGCTATCAAGAAGAGACTGCCGAGAAACACCGCGAGCGGACGGATGCACTTGTGCATTTTTCTGAACCACCCCTTAATCTCCGTCGGATGTTGCGATTGGGCAGAGGTATATCACAGGGAAAGGGGCCAAATCGAGACGGGTGCTGTGAAAAAAGTAAGGAAAAATCGCTTATTTCGAGTGAGATGGGCCGATTATTGCGATTCGTCTAAATTCGAAATGAGACACGTCCGGTAATCGGCCGCGGGGACTGCGAAAACGATTCGCGTCGAGGCGAGACTTCAGCTCAATGTGGTTGAGACGAAGAGGCCGTACCATCGGACCACTTGTCCGCCAAGACCAAAAGAATCGTCACGCGCTCTTGCGGGTCGTTCACCATCATGACAGGTGAGTTTGGGGCATCCGCTGCCCAACTCTTGGTCATATCGCCGGGTGAGAAAAACATCGTGTGAGAACGCCAAGCCTTGCCCTGATCGTTTAAGTACTGTTGCCTGGACATCATGTAGGCCATGGCTCCAGGTTCCAGTGCGGGCAACTGCTTCTGATCGAGTGCGGTTGCGATGGCGTTTGCGATTTCCGCTTTCGATTTTCCTGCCAGCACCAGCTTGGTTTTCATAAGATAGATTTGCGCAAAGCTTTTCGCGGCCTGCGCGTTGAAGCAGTGAGGCGCGCGCATCTTTGGATTCCAGAATTCGGCTTCATCCGTTCCTTGTCCCCAGGACCGCTCGACGAGGCAGACAAAACCATTCGTACCGTTCACCACGGTTTTGTATCCATCGCGTTGCAACACCATCACTTCGGCGCTGTCGGAAATGGAAGCGGGCGCAGCACTGCGCGCCAGCGCGATTTCAGTTTTTTCATCGGAGATCATGTACTGGTCCAAAGGAGCCATCGCGGGATAGGGATTTTTTGTGCCCTGGGCGACGAAATTGGCTGAAGGAACACACAGAGCAAACGCCAAAATGATGAACTTGAGGCAATTCTGCATTTTTTGATCCTCCCAATCTCGACGTTACATGCGGGTGAGTGTAGCCACCTGGGGTTGTGTCCCGTTAGACCTCCAGCGAAGCCTTTCCGTTAGCATCGAGTTTCTTGGCGCTGAGTGTACTCGCTGGAAGCGC
Source organism: Candidatus Acidiferrum sp. (assembly GCA_036266605.1). Lineage (GTDB taxonomy): Bacteria > Acidobacteriota > Terriglobia > Acidiferrales > UBA7541 > Acidiferrum. Next base: position 2,308 of record DATAMU010000030.1, read on the forward strand.
GCGCCGTCACACCTTAGCGGAGGGTCTATTTACTAGACGCGGCGGTTCATTTAACCTAGTGGCCCTATGTGGAATGTTGACGAACGGTTTGCACCGAAGGCTATCGAAGGTTTGGCGGCGCTGGGATTTCGCGTCGGGAGCACGCGCGGGGTTGTGCGTGTAGAAAAATACGGATGCGGCGCGGAGTTTCGCAAGGGCTCCGATGAGAATTATCAGCTGACTATTTTGCCGACGATCATGGTGAATGGGCAGTTCTCGCGGCTTTGGGATGCCGGCTATCAGAAATTTTTGCTGACGGATGAAGGCATCAAGCTGCCGGCGCTAGCGAAGCATTTGGAGAATTTGCGGAAGTTCAATGAAGAGTTGAGGACCGCGCTGGGAGTGCCGACGTTTTACAACGAAGCGCTGGGATCGGTTAGCCAGGTTTCGGTGTATGACCGGGTGAAGGGACGGAAGGGCGCGGTGCCGGATGATACAGTGGGGGCGCACAGTCCGGGCAGCGGGCACTGAGAAAGCGAAGTAAAGAAGGAACGAAGTGAAGATTCAAGAGATTCGATTGAGGCGCGGAGAGTTCCGCGCCTTTTCTTTTGCGTTCTAACGCCTGCGATTACGGCTTCAGCGTTTGGTAGGCGGCGAATGGGCCGGCGTTGGGGTGGAACGCGCAGGCGCGGTAGAGTTCGGCGATTTGGCGGATGTGGCCGAGGTCGTGAGAGGCCCACTCGTTGAGCATTTGTTCGAGTGTAACGAGGCCGAGATTGGAATGTTGCGCGGTGCGGGCGCCAATATCGGGCGGGAGCGTTCCTAGAAACTGGATGAGTTCGCGTCTCGTTTGAGTGAAACGCGACAGATGTTCTTGAGGCGTGCCTGCGGCGAAGCCTTCTTCCGGCGGTTCGTATTCCTTTAACGGCGGCGTGTCTTCGAGAACGAAGCGGCGAACGCGCTCGGCGAGGCAATCTTCGCAATCGGCAAGGTGCGAGAGGACCTCGGAGATCGACCAGCGATCGGCTGCGGGCTTCCACCGCGCGACATCGGGCGCGACACCGCCAAGCATCGTTTGGAGCACTTGCGGCGTCTTTTCCATAAGCGAGATAGCGGGGCGAAGAGTGGTGGACGGACTAGGTTGCATAGACGGCCTCCCGATAGAGAAGATTGTAGTCGCGTTTTGGCAGATCGGGTGTCGAAGAACTTGGGAAAGAAGTCGCGGGAGGACGGATGGCCGAGATTGTCGGGTTGATGGACGATTTATTTTTTCAGATGAAGGTGCTGGAGACGGCGAAGCAGCTCGGGCTGCAATTTAAAGTGGCGGCCACGGCGGATTCGCTGATGGAGTTGGTGGCGACTTCGCCGAAGCTGGTGATTGTGGATTTGAACGCGCGGAGCGGCGCGATAGCGGCGATCGAGCGCGTACGCGCGGAGAAGAACGACGTGCGGATGTTGGGATTTTTGTCGCACGTTCAAGTGGACCTGGCGGAGCAGGCGCGGGCGGCGGGCTGCGATGAAGTGATGCCGAGATCGAAGTTTACGCAGAATTTGGCGCAGATATTGAGCAGCGCGAAGGGATAAGAATTTGTTTTCGAGAACGATCATTGTGGCTGGGTGGTTGATCGCGTTTTTTGCGATGGCTGGAGCGGCGTCGGTGTCGGCGCAGGAAACGGATTCGAAGGTGAACAACCTCGGTACGACGCCGGCCGCCCCCAACGCGGTGGCTCCGTTGACTGGACCGAGCCTTGCATTGCGGCAAGCGTTGTCTGCGGCTTGCCGTCAGGACGAAACGGAGTTCACGAAATATTTGACGACGCGCAATGCGGAGACGTTTGCCACTTTGACGGCAGGCGCGCGTGTGGCGTTGATGAAACGCTTTGTGCTCCTGAATGAGCCGGGCAAACCGTCGCTGGTCACCGGCGCGGCGGGAAGGCCGCTGGTGCGCTGCGAGACTCCTGCGGGCACCGCGGAGATGCAGATCGGCGGAGTAGATGTCGATGACAATCTGGCGCTATTGCCGGTGGAGATTCGCGACGCGACGGACTCCACCGGCGAGAGCGTACTGCACGTGAAGATGGGGCTGGTGCGAGAACATGGCGAGTGGAAATTAATCTCGGTGGGACTCGTGCTGCTGGACTTGCCTTCGCTGGCGGTGGAGTGGGATTCGGCTCAGATTGGCGCCACGGAGAAGGAGGCGATCGAGTCGCTGAAAACGATTGCCGCGGCGGTGGAGCAGTATCGACGGACGTATACGCGATTGCCGGATTCTTTGACGAATCTGGCGGCGCCGGCGAAAGGAGCGCCTACGGCGGAAGCTGCCGGGATGCTCGATCCAGATTTAGCCGCTGGTGCGCGAAGCGGATACAACTTCCGTTACGTG
>DATAMU010000031.1:0-3704 GCA_036266605.1 Candidatus Acidiferrum sp.
CGAAGTCGGCTTTATGAACGATGGGCGGCGAGATGTTAGTCGGGAGCTTTTGTGGCCTGATCGATGATCAGCACGGGAATGTCATCGCGAATCGGGTAGATGCGCCGGCAAATCTCGCATTGCAGGCCGTTGGCGGAATCGGCGAGCGTGTGGAGCGGAGTCTTGCACTCCGGGCAAACGAGAATGTCGAGAAGGTCTTTCGGAATCGGCATGACGGCTCCGCAGTCGAAGCTTGACTGTAGCAAAGGCGCGGAGGTGTAGTCGAGTTCTGGGAAGCGTTTCATTCGAGTTCGGGCCATCGATCCGTCGCCTTGCGCGAACGCACTGCTGCATGGCGTCCTTACTTCGTCGCTTCTTACTTCGTTCCTTCTGTGGCAAACTGAATGATTACTGGGCACGGTTTTTACCGCTGCGTGCGGCGCAGTCCTCGCGTGTTGGAAGCTCCTGCCGAGTAGCAAACATCCATGGATCCAAAGTTCATACGGAATTTCTGCATCATCGCGCATATCGACCACGGCAAGTCGACGCTTGCCGATCGGCTGCTCGAAATGACCGGCGCGCTGTCGCAGCGCGAAATGGTGCACGAGCAGTTTCTCGACTCGATGGACCTGGAGCGCGAGCGCGGAATCACGATCAAGGCGAAGAGCATTCGCCTTCACTACACCGCGAAAGATGGAAACACATATCGGCTCAACCTGATCGATACTCCGGGGCACGTGGACTTTTCGTACGAAGTTTCGCGCGCGCTGTCGGCGTGCGAAGGCGCGCTGCTTGTTGTGGATGCGAGCCAGGGTGTCGAAGCGCAGACCGTCGCGAATACATTTCTTGCCGCGGGTCACAATCTCACGATTCTTCCGGTCATCAACAAGATCGACCTTCCCGCGGCGCAGCCGGATTATGTGAAAGAGCAGATCGAGAACGTGCTGGCGATTCCCGCGTCCGACGCGCTGATGATCAGCGCGAAGAGCGGCATCGGCGTGGAAGACGTGCTCGAAGCGATCGTGCAGCGCGTTCCGCCGCCGAAAGGCAGCGCGGAAAATCCGCTGCAGGCGCTGATCTTCGATTCGTGGTTCGACATCTATCGCGGCGCGGTTGTGTTGGTGCGCGTGATGGAAGGGCGTCTTACGAATCACATGAAGATTCGCCTCGTGTACAGCAACGAAGTGTACGAGGTGGAGCAGCTCGGAACGCTCACGCCGAAGCCAGTTGCACTCGAAGAGCTCGAAGCTGGTGATGTTGGCTTCGTCGTCGCAAATATCAAGGATGTTGCGGATGCGCGCATGGGCGACACGCTAACCGATGCTGCGCGTCCCGCTGAGGCGCTTCCTGGGTTTGAAGCGACGAAGCCGATGGTGTTCGCGGGATTGTTTCCGGTGCTTGCGAATGAGTACGAACCGCTGCGCGATGCGCTGGGAAAACTAAAGCTGAACGATGCGGCGTTTTTTTATGAAGCGGAAAATTCCGTCGCGTTGGGATTTGGTTTCCGCTGCGGATTTCTCGGGCTACTGCACATGGAAATCGTGCAGGAGCGGCTCGAGCGCGAATTCGGACTAAACCTGATCACGACGGCGCCGAGCGTGCGCTATCGCATCACGGGCGTGACGGGCGATGTGATCGAAGTCGATTCGCCGGCGAAGTTTCCGAATCCGAGCGACATCGCGAAGATCGAAGAGCCGATCATCAAGGCAATGATCATCACCAACGATGAATCGGTTGGCGGAATTTTACAGCTCTGCCAGGACAAGCGCGGAACGCAAAAGGGATTCGAGTATCTGTCGCCGACGCGCGTGATGCTGACTTACGAATTGCCGCTGAACGAAATCGTTCTCGATTTTTACGATCGGCTGAAAAGCGTTTCGCGCGGGTACGCTTCGCTCGACTATCACCTTGCGGGCTACTCCGAAGCCGATCTCATCAAGCTCGATGTTTTAGTCGGCGGCGAAGCGGTCGATGCGCTGTCGATGATTTGCCATCGCGAACAGGCTTATGAACGCGGCCGCGAACTTGTATCGCGCTTGCGAAAATTGATTCCGCGGCAAATGTTTGAGGTTCCGATTCAGGCCGCGATCGGAAGCCGCGTGATTGCCCGCGAAACTGTCGCCGCGATTCGCAAGAACGTTTTGGCGAAATGCTATGGCGGAGACATTTCGCGGAAACGCAAGCTCCTCGAGAAACAAAAAGAAGGCAAAAAGCGCATGAAGCGCGTCGGCCAAGTCGACATCCCGCAAGAGGCATTTTTAGCCGTACTAAAAGTCACCTCCACATCGGACGAGGAATAGCTCGTCGTTCGTTAAAGTTCTCGCTTCCGAAAAATTCAAAACAGCCGGCAAGATGCCGGCGCTACCAACCCCGCTAATCATGATTTTGTGTCCTCCTTGGCGGTGACGGAGGTGGTGAGGCGGCCTTGGTGTAGGCGGAGGGTGACAGCGTCGCCGACGGCTACTTGGGCGGAGGAGCGGAGGATTTGGCCGGTGGAGTCGGTGGCGATGGCGTAGCCGCGTTCAAGTACGCGGAGGGGGCTGCGTTCGTGAAGTTGGAGGCGGAGGCGGTCGAGGCGGTCTCGCTTGTGGCGCACGGCACGCTCGGAGCGGGAGGCGAGTTCGAGCTGGAGTTTTTCGAGGCGCAGGCGGACCGCGGCGATTTTCATTCTAAAATCGAACGCGACGATGCGTTTGTGAGCGACGTTGAAACGCTTAGTGCTCAGCGTGAGATTGGCGCGCAAGGCGTGAGCGATGCGGGCGGTCATTTCGTCGGCGCGTTGGCGTTGTTGACGGAGGAGATCGAGAGGGCGACGGAAGCCGCGGCGGGCGCCGAGTTCGTGGACACGGCGGCTTTGGACGAGAATGCGGTAGCGGATTTGATCGGCGAGCGTTTGGCGCAGGTCGGCGACGTGTTTGTCGAATTCGCGGCGCGTGTTGACGACGAGTTCGGCGGCGGCGGATGGAGTGGATGCGCGGACATCGGCGACAAAATCGGCGATGGTGAAATCAGTTTCGTGGCCGACCCCCGAGATTACGGGGATCACACACTGAGCGATAGCGCGCGCGACGGCTTCTTCGTTGAAAGCCCAGAGATCTTCGAGCGAGCCGCCGCCGCGAGCGAGAATCAGCACATCGACGGATTGTTCGCGATTGAAAAATTGGAGAGCGCGGACGATTTCGAGAGCGGCGCCGTCGCCTTGCACGCGGACTGGATACAGGGTGAGGTGCACGTTGTGGAAGCGGCGGCGCAAGATGCGGACTACGTCGCGGACTGCGGCACCCGTGGGCGAAGTGATGAGACCGATGCAGCGCGGCAGCATGGGCAGAGGCTTTTTGCGATCGGGTGAAAAGAGTCCTTCGGCTTCGAGACGCTTTTTCAATTGATCGAAGGCGAGTTGCAGCGCGCCAAGCCCGACGGGCTCGATACTTTCCACATAAATCTGATAATCGCCGCGCTGTTCGTAGACGCTGATGGAACCGCGCACGGTGACGTGCAACCCGTTTTCCGGGCGGAATTTCATTGCGCGGACTTGCGTCTTGAAGCAGACGGCGCGGATCTGCGAAGTATTGTCTTTGAGGACGAAGTAGATGTGGCCGGACTGCGCTTCGTGACAGTTGGAGATTTCGCCTTCGACGAGGATGTCGGTGAAATTGCGAGTGAAAAGATCGCGGATGCGGCCGGTGAGTTCGGTGACGGAGTAGACACGGCGCTCGGGCATCAGG
>DATAMU010000032.1:0-5888 GCA_036266605.1 Candidatus Acidiferrum sp.
CCGCCGCGGGAGGACTCACCGTTGCCGGTGACGGCGCTGATGATTTCACCGGTGTTGACGTTGACCATGCGGGCGGAGACGGCGACGACTGCTTTCGAATTCTTTGTGCCGATGCCGCCGAGGCCGTATTTGGAGCCGAAACCACCGCCGCCGATGTTGGTGTGCTTGTCGTCGCGGCCGAACTGAGTGATGGTGCCGATGATAATCGTATCGACGCCGAGGAGTTGGCCGATTTTGGCGGCGCTGGTGGGATTAGCGCGGTCACTATTGGAGAAATTTTGTTCGGCGAGGAGCTTGTCGAGAGCGGCGCGTTCGATGACGGAATATTGGCCGTCTTTGACGAGCTTTTCGATAAGCATCGAGGAGATGCCCTTGCCGATATCCTGGTCGGTGCCGAAAATGGCAGAGACGGAAGATTGGACGGTGCCGTAGTCGAAGTTCATGACGGCGACGCGGTGTTTTGCGGGCGCGGCGGCCGGTGCTTGCGCTTGGGCCGGCGGCATTGCGAGAGCTATCGCGAGCGCTGCTAGTGTGACGAGAGGCGTAAAGATGCGGAGATAACGATTGGGCATGAGAGGGCTCCTATTGACGGGGCGCGATATTCTAATCGGACTCGGACACGAACTTGGGAAAAACGGATACCAATGGGACCTGATGGTCCCGCCTGGATGCTGCGGGTATCTTAGTGAATCGGGATTGTTGGTGGCAACGGGTAAGTGTTGGACGGTGTGGAGTTGAGAACTTGGGAGGAAAGATGACTCGGTTTCGGGTGAATGCATTTGGGATTTCGGTGGACGGATTTGGAGCGGGCGCGGAACAGAGTTTGGACAATCCGATGGGAGTGGGCGGATTGGCGATGCACGGGTGGGCGTTTGAGACGAAGACGTTTCGCGCGATGCACGGAGGCGAAGGCGGAGGAACCGGCACTGATGATGAATTTGCGGTGCGGAGTTTTGAGAACGTCGGGGCGTGGATTTTGGGGCGGAACATGTTTGGGCCGGTGCGCGGTTCTTGGGGCGATGAGTCATGGAAGGGGTGGTGGGGAGATGAGCCGCCATATCACGTGCCGGTGTTTGTGCTGACGCACTACGAGCGCCCGCCGCTGAAGATGAAGGGCGGGACGACATTTTATTTTGTCACGGAGGGAATTGAAGATGCGGCGAAGCGGGCGGCTGAGGCGGCGGGCGGGAAGGATGTGCGGATCGGGGGAGGAGTGTCGACGGTTCAGCAATATTTGAAGGCGGGAGTGATCGACGAGATGCATTTGGTGGTGTCGCCGGTGTTGCTGGGGGCGGGGGAGAAGTTTTTTGGGAATTTGGATTTGGTGAAGATGGGGTTTCGGGTGACGCAGAGTGTGATGTCAGAGCGGGTGATGCATGTGGTGATGGAGAAGAAGAGGTGAGTGGGGAGAAAAGATAACGCAGAGACGCAGAGGAGCGCTGAGGTTCGCGGAGAATCTGGGAGCGGATCTCGAGGGTGGAGAGTTTCGCGACAGATGGTTCTGCAACGAGGATCGGAAAACAGCGGGCGAGACGCCGGCGCTACGGGAGTTACCGGGAGGGTTCGGGGACTTCGTGAGGGGTGGGGCGTTCCTGGCCAGTCGCAAATTTTTCGGCTTGGGTTTTGATGCCTTCGAGCATGCCGCGGAAGACGAAGTGGTGAAAGGGGAGGACGGAATACCAATAAAGAAGTCCCAGTAGTCCTTTCGGTTGAAATTTTGCGTTCTGTTTCAGATTGCAGCCGGTGGAACCGTTGGGCTGGATGCAGAATTCGAGAACGGCTACTCCGGGGAGTTTCATTTCGGCGCGGAGGATGAGGGATTTGTCGCGCTCGATGCTGACGACGCGCCAGAAGTCGAGTGCTTCGCCGTAACCGAGGCGGTCGGGGTGAAGACGGCCTCGACGGATGCCGGGGCCGCCGACGAGACGATCCATCCATCCACGCAGCGCCCACAAATATTTTGCGGAATACCAGCCGTGATCGCCGCCGAGAAGCGAGACGGCTTGAAAGACGGCGTGAGGCGGCCCGCTGACTTGCACTTCGCGAACATCTTCGAAGACAGTGCCGCCTGCCCAGTCGGGATCGCCTTCGATCGGGCCTGCCATGGACCAGCTTGTTTCGACCGTGCCGTCGGCGGTCTTGCTGCGAGCGGCTTTGATGGCTTGGCGGACGGTTAGAAGTTCCTGCGGGATGATTTTTGTAATGCTGTCCTCGCGGGCGACGACAGGGTTTTTGAGGCCTTCGGCGAGAGGGCGCGCGATGTCTTTGCTGAGCGGCGTGACGAGATGAATCCAGTAGGAGCTAAGGAGGGGAGTGAGAACGGGAAGTGGAATGATGATGCGCCGGGGGAGATGTAGCTCTTCCGCCATGATGTTCATGATTTCGCGATAACTGAGGACTTCGGGCCCGCCGATGTCGAATACGCGGGCTGCGGTTTCGGGCTCTTCGAGGACACCGACGAGATAGTTGAGGACGTTTCGAACGGCGATGGGTTGGCAGGGAGTTGTTACCCACTTGGGGGTGACCATGATGGGGAGGCGTTGCACGAGGTAGCGCAGGATTTCGAATGAGGCGGAACCGGAGCCGATGATCATGGCGGCGCGGAGGGAAGTGACGGGAACGCCGCTGTCGATGAGGGCTCTTTCGACGGCGCGGCGGGAGGTGAGATGCTCGCTGAGATTGGCGCCGGTTTCGCCGAGGCCACCGAGGTAAATGACGCGGGTGACGCCAGCGGATTTGGCGGAGTTTGCGAAAGTGGTGGCCAGTTTAAGGTCTTCATTTGCATATTCCTTGCCGGCGGAGATCATGGAGTGGACGAGGTAGTAAGCCGCGGCGCAGCCTTGCAGGGCTTTCACGAGGGATGTCGAATTGGAAAGGTCGACTTCTTCGACGAGAAGATTTGGATTGTCGGACCAAGGGCGATCTTGGAGTTTGCGTTTTGAGCGGACGAGGCAGCGGACGATGTACCCGGCATCGAGGAGGCGCGGAACGAGGCGGCCACCGATGTAGCCGGTGGCGCCGGTGACGGCGATGGTGGCGTTGGGCATAGCTGGGGATTCGATGCTGGGGGCGCAAAATCGGGCTTTGGGATGAGCGAGACTTGTTGTTTGTAGATTATGGAGAATTTGAAATTGGCGACGGGTGGTGATGAGGTGGTGGCGCTTCGATCGAGGATTGCGGTAGGGATCGAAAAACAGCCGGCTGGAAGCCGGCGCTACCCAAAGCAGAATGGCGCCGACGGCTGTTTTGGCGAACGTGCGGTAGGTCGGATAGAATCTGGGGTTTGTTTTGTGCGTCTAAGTGGGCGCTGACGGGGCTATGAACGAAATTCGGGTACACAACACGCTGAGCGGCAAGGTCGAGCCGTTTGTGCCGCAGCGGCCGGGCGAGGTGAGCATCTACACCTGCGGGCCGACGGTGTACGACTACGCGCACATCGGGAATTACCGGACATTTGTGTTCCAGGATATTTTGCGGCGGTTCCTGGAACTGCGTGGATTCAAGCTGAATCACGTCATGAATTTGACGGACGTGGATGATCGCATCATCGCAAACGCGGCGAAGGCGGGAGTTTCGATTCGCGATTACACGGCGAAATTCGCGCAGGCGTTTTTCGACGACTGCAAAACGCTGAGCATCGAGGCGCCGGAGCACTGGATTCGCGCGACGGATTATATCGATGACATGGTGAAGTTGATCCAGCGGCTGCAGGAGAAGTCGTATACGTATGCGGGCGAGGGATCGATTTATTACCGGATTTCGAAATTTCCGGAGTACGGAAAGTTGTCGAAGATCGATGTGACGGGAATTCAAGCGGGCGCGCGCGTCGATAACGATCGCTATGAGAAAGAAAGCGCGCGGGATTTTGCGCTGTGGAAGGCTCCGAAGCCGGGCGAACATTTTTGGGAGACGCCGATCGGGCCGGGACGGCCGGGGTGGCACATCGAGTGTTCGGCAATGGCGATGCGGATTTTGGGCGAGACGATCGATATTCACACGGGCGGAATCGATCTGGCGTTTCCACATCATGAGAATGAGATTGCGCAGAGCGAAAGCGCTACCGGCAAGAAGTTTGTGAATTACTGGATGCACGCCGAGCATTTGCTGGTTGAGGGCGAGAAAATGTCGAAGTCGCTCGGCAATTTTTTTACGCTGCGCGATTTGTTTGCGAAAGGGTACAAGCCATCGGCGCTGCGGTTTGCGCTGGCGAGCGTGCCGTACCGGCGGCAATTGAATTTCACGTTTGATGGGTTGCAGCAGGCGGCGAGTTCGGTGGAGCGGCTGCGGAATTTTTCGGACCGGCTGACGCGGGAGAAATTTCCTGAAGGGAATGCGCCGGGGATGGCGGACCGGATCGCGAAGGCGGGGAATGACTTTGATGCGGCGCTCAGCGACGATTTGAATACCGCGATGGCGCTTGGCGTGGCTTACGACTTGGTGCGCGACGCGAACATCGCGATGGACAAGGGCGAGTTCCGGCAGGGCGACGTTGCGTCGGCGAGGGATTTTCTGGCGAGCTTCGATCGCGTATTTGCGGTGATCGCGGACACGGATGCAGAGAAGCTAGCGGCGCTGGGCTATGGCGCGGCAGACGGCGCGATGAGCGACGCGGACGTGGAGAAGATGGTCGCGGAGCGGCAGGACGCGCGGAAGCGGCGGGACTTCGCGGCGTCAGATCGGATCCGCAAAGAGCTTGCAGAGCGTGGTATAATTCTTGAAGATGGCCGAGACGGATCCGTCCGTTGGAAACGCAAATGAATCACGCTAACCACAACGCGCTCAAGCAGTTCACGGGGATCTCCTCGCCGGCCGACGTGCGCCCCAACCTCTACGGCGTCGACTAAGTAACCTTTTTTCGAGCCGCACCTCCCTTTATGGCTTCGTCCATCCGGTGCCGCTCATTTGTAAGCCTAACTGTATCAATCACTTAACTGCTAGCAACCGCCGCCGACTCCTTAGGATTCGCGGCCACCCCCAAGGAGCCAATCATGATTGCCACCGAGACGAAAAATTCGAAGACCACCGACACGAACGTCGGAACGAAATTGCCGAAGCTGAACATGGCGCTGCCGGGGCCGAACTCGAAGCGCATCGTTGCGGAAGATGCGAAGTGGGTTTCACCGTCGTACACGCGCGACTATCCACTCGTGGCCAAGCGCGGTTATGGCGCGATGGTCGAAGACGCGGACGGCAACGTGTTCCTGGATTTTGCGGCGGGCATCGCGGTTTGCTCGACGGGTCATTGCCATCCGGAGGTTGTCGCGGCGGTGCAGAAGCAGGCGGCGGAACTGCTGCACATGTCGGGGACGGACTTTTATTACGAAGGGATGCCGAAGCTGGCGTCGAAGTTGAGCGAGATCGCGCCGGGGAAGGAAGCGAAGCGCGTTTACTTCGGCAACTCGGGCGCGGAAGCGATCGAGGCGGCGATCAAGCTGGCGAAGTATCACACGGGGCGCGACAAGATCATCGCGTTCGAAGGCGCGTTTCACGGGCGCACGATGGGCGCGTTGTCGCTGACGGCGAGCAAGTACACGCAGCGCAAGGGATTCGGGACGCTGATCTCGGGCGTGTTTCACATGCCGTATCCGGACACGTATCGCGGGATGTATGGCAAGGGGCCGGAGACGGTTACGGCGGACTGCCTTGGATATCTGGAGAACGAACTATTCAAGCGGCGGGTTGATCCGGAAGAGGTCGCGGGAATTTTCATTGAGCCGATTCAGGGCGAGGGCGGGTACATGCCGGCGCCGGTGGAATTTTTGAAGGGGCTCCAGGCGATTTGCCGGAAGTACGGAATCATGCTGGTTGCGGACGAAGTGCAGTCGGGCATGGGACGTACCGGCAAGTGGTGGGCTTCGGACCATGCGGGAATCGAGCCGGACATCATC
>DATAMU010000033.1:0-4241 GCA_036266605.1 Candidatus Acidiferrum sp.
ATATCGAGACAGACGCGTGCGACAACGGTGGTCAGCCAGCCGCCGAGATTATCGATCGCGTTGGCGTCGGAGCGGCTCAGACGTAGCCACGCTTCTTGCACGGCGTCGTCGGCTTCACCCGCCGAACCCAGCATGCGATAAGCGACCGCTTTCAAGTGGCCGCGATTTTCTTCGAATTTTTCCGCCAGAAAATCCTGGTCCCTTGTCACATTCCCTCGCTTCGTTTCGTCATGGTAGTGACGAAACAAACCGGCAATTTGTGACAGGTCCGGAAATTTGCTACAGGAGACAAGGCCATGTTGAAAGCACGCATAGATAATCCAGCGATGTTATTTCCAGAAGCGATGCAGCACTTGCAGGCGCTGTCGCAAGTCTCGGCGCAGAGTGGAGTGCCATCCAAGACGCTCGCGCTGATGCATCTGCGAGCCAGCCAGATCAATGGTTGCGCGGTGTGCATCGATTTGCACGTGCGATTTCCGCAGTACAAAGAAGAATCGATCGAACGGCTGCTCGGAGTCGCTGCCTGGCGCGATGCTCCATTCTTTACAGATGCAGAGCGGGCTGCTTTGGCTTTGACCGAGGCGGTGACACGGCTGAGCGACCGCGAAGATCCCGTGCCGGATGCGGTGTGGGAATGGGCGGCGAAGCACTACAACGAGAAAGAACTCGGCGGGCTGTTGCTGACGATCGCCACGGTGAATGTGTGGAATCGATTGAATGTGGCGACGCGGCAAGTGGCGGGCGAGTGGTTTAAGTCGGCCGAGGGTAAGGCGCACGTCGAGAAGGTTGCGGCTGCGCGGTAAGTTCGGCTGAAAAGAAGTCGGCGGAGCGAAAACTTTGTATTCGCTCCGCCGATTCTATTTTGCTGAGTTTAGTTGTCTTTGGCGTCGACGGGTGTTGCCGTTGGGTAAAGGCCGGGCAGCGGCGCTCTCTGCTCGTCGCGCAGTTCCGGATGCGGGAACGGCTTGCGCGGGATCATTTTGTCTCGCATGGCGGCGTTGTAGACGAAGATGGCCTCGACGGTGGCGATCTGCTTCAAGTCGGCGGGCACGAGGTGCTCGTAGGTGTCCATGTTGGAATGGTGTGTGCGCGTCTCGTAATCGGCGTCGTCCTGAATGAACTGGAAGCCGGGAACGCCGACGGCATCGAACGAAAGATGGTCGGTGCCGCCTGTGTCTTGGTTTGTGATCGCGGTGACGCCGAGATCGGCGAGCGGCTCCATCCATTGCTTGAAGATGCTGTAGACGGCGCCGTTGTTCTGCGTGTAGATGCCGCGGACTTTTCCGGTGCCGTTGTCGATGTTGAAATACGCCGAGACCATTTTTTGCTCTGGTTTGACTGCGATCGGGCCGGCGGGCTTGCGCAGAAATTCCGGCATGTTCATCTGATCGGGAGCGGTCGAAAGGGGATAGCTGCCGAAATGCTGATTGGCGTAGCCCTTGCTGCCGAAGAGGCCTTCTTCTTCACCGGACCAGAGCGCGATACGAATCGTGCGCCGCGGCTGGGCCTTAAGCGCGGTGAGAATACGCATCACTTCGAGCGCGACGACGGAGCCTGCGCCGTTGTCGGTGGCGCCGGTGCCGGAAATCCAGCTGTCGAGGTGGCCGCCGACCATGACGATTTCGTCTTTCAGCTTGGGATCGGTGCCGGGGATTTCGGCGATGGTGTTGAAGCCGTGCTCGTGGTCGCCGGTGAATTTGGTCTCGACGTTCATCTCGATCGTCACTGGGACATGTTGCTTCAGAAGGCGGAAAACGCGGCCGTAGCTTTCGATTTGGGTCACGACGACCGGGAAGGGAACCGCAGTGTCGCGTTTATATGGAGTGCGACCGAGCGCCGCGCCGTTGTCGTCGAAGATGATGCCAGTGCCGCCGCCGTTCTTGCCGTCGCGGCTCGGGACGATGATGCCGGCGGGTTTTTCTTCCGTGAGGAACGGCAGGATTTTGCGGTTCAGAGCGAGCCGCTTCATGTAGCGCTCGATGCGTGCCTGCATGTCGGCGTTCCCGTTTTCGAGCGGATAGGCTTCGAGTTCCTTCAGCGTTTTTTCATCGTAGCGTTCGAAGAATGCTTTGTCGGTCGAAGGAACCTCGCGCATGGCGCCGAGCAGAACGATTTTACCGCCGAGCTTGCCCTTATATTTAGCGAGATCGGCTTCGTCGTTGATGACGACGGAAACGGCTTCCGCTTTCACCGGACCATTGGATGACGGCGACCACGGCGTGGCCTGCGCGACGAAAATAGCGGTGTCGGGTTCCACCATGCGCACCCACGTATTGATTTGCTGCCAGCCCATTCCAAACTCGCCCCAGTCTTCGAGGTGCGCGTTGACGCAGCCCATTTTGGTGAGCTGATCGCGTGTCCAAGCGTTGGCCTTCGCCATGTTGGGCGATCCGGTGAGGCGCGGGCCGATGCCGTCCATCAGGCCACCGGCGTAGTCCATCACGTGCGAATGCTCGAGGCCTTCGGCACGAATCGCGTTGTACATGCCGAGGTCGAGGGATTCGGTTGCGGGCTGATCCATTTGCGATTCGGTCCAGCCGGCGGATGCTTCGGCAGGTTTTGAGCTTTTCTTGTCGTTCTTATCGTTCGCGAGAGAGTTTGTGGTTCCGATCAAAAATAGAGCAGCAACTGCCAGGGCAAGAATGCGAGTCGAGATCATTCCTATTCGTCTCCAACCGTCAGAAATGTTTTCAAGCATCCACAGGGTTGCACAATCATACGACTAAGCGCTGTCAGGGCAATGGATTGAAGTCAGGGCTACCGATAGAGTTACGACGTACAACGAGCGAATCCAGTTACGCCGTGCTCTGTGCGAACGGATTTGTAATGGTTACGGAGTCGATGCGCTGGCTGTGTCGAAGATCTTCGCTATAGAGCGTGTCGCATTGCGCTTCGATCGCGGCGGCGACGATTATGGAGTCGTGCCACGAAAGACGGAATTTTGAGCCGAGGCGAAGCGCTTCGCTGAAAAGGGCTGGCGAAGAATGCACGGCGAGCAGCGGGCGGAAGGTCGCGGCTAGATATTGATCCGCTTCTGAGGCGATCATCGGAGATTCGAATCGGCGCATTGCGACGTTGAAGAATTCCTGGACGACCTGGTAACTAACGACTCCGGTTTTCGTTTTTATCGCGTGCGTGACGAGTTCCGTGGCGATGGCGGCCTTGGATGGCGCGGACGAGTCGAATGTATAGACGAAAATATTTGTATCGAGAAAAAATCTACCGCTCATTCATTTCGTCTCGAGTGAAGTGGCGTCCAGCGCGGACGTGCCCGAGGCGCTGCATCAAGGATTCGTAGGACTGCGTTTCACCGTGTTGGGTGGTGAGTTGGAGAAGCCATTCGCGGAATAGGGCGTTGAGGGTTTTGTGCTGAGATTGGGCGAGCGAGCGGGCCTGCTCGATGAGGTGCTCATCAGCGCTGAGAGTGACATTTTTCACGGACGTAGTGTACACGAAAGCAGTGTTAATTCCCAGCGACGCGAGTGGGTCATGTCAACAGCTAATCACCCCATTCGGTGCCGTCTTCGATTCTGGTAGAGTGCTGGCTCAACGAGGGGTCGTTCTGGGGCTTCGTCAACCGTCGATAATGTAGCGGGGAGCTCGGACCGGCATTCGCAAACCATTCGAAACGTCGACCGTCCAGATTGACTGGGCCAAGTTATTGATAGGCAGCACGTTTGGGGTTTGTGTAAGTTTTTCCAGCTTCGCTGCGTACTAGTCTATGGATGCGCCGAGACCAGATCGGATGAGCGCGCCGGGGAAGACGGAACCCACGGAAGCGATCGCACGGGCGAGGGCTGGTGATGCCGACGCCTGGGGAGAGCTTTATCGGGAGTATGCTCCCGCCATGTTTCGTTTTTGCCGCAGGGCGCTGCCGACGCGGGAAGACGCCGAAGACGCGACAATGGAAATTTTTATGAAGTTGCGAGACAAGCTGGTGCAGTACGACGATACGCGCTCGTTCAGCGCGTGGTTGTATAAAGTGGCGGCGAATCATTGCTGGGATTTGTTGCGGCGCCGCAAAATCCGCCAAGACAAAGAAACCGAAGATGTGGAGACGGTGCCGCTGGAGCATCCAGATCCCAACCAACTTGATCGAATGATCGAGCAGAGTACGAGCGACGAAGTGCGGAAAGCGTTGGGCAAGCTCGGCGCTCGGGCACGCATGGCGCTGGTGATGCGCTATTACTCCGACATGAGTTACGACGAGATTGCTGATGCGCTGGGAGTGCGCCGCGCCT
>DATAMU010000034.1:0-3310 GCA_036266605.1 Candidatus Acidiferrum sp.
CGGGTCTCCAGGGACGCAACGATTCCGGCTTTATCCCCTATCTATATTACTTGACAGTACATTTAGCGGACAGCTACCATCCATTCCACAATGGAATTGGATGCGTCTCTTTCGTGGCTTGCGCTGACGATGACTCAAGGCATCGCGGCGCGGCTTTCCGCGCGATTGCTGGATGAGTTTGGCTCCCCGGATGAAGTATTCCGCGCTCCGTTGCCCCACTTGGAGCGGTGCAATCTGCCGGCGGCGGTTGCGCAGGCTGTTCACAAGAAGGTCGCTTTCAAACGCGCGGAGAAGGAACTCGCTGCGATTCGAGGCATCGAGAACCTGCGGCTGGTCAGCCGGACGGATCCGGAGTATCCGCCTACATTGCTCGAGATTTATGATCCGCCGGCATTGCTCTACGTGCGCGGGAACGCTGAAGTCCTCACCCAGGTTTCGATTGGCATTGTTGGGACGCGAAGGCCCACCTTATATGGTACGCAGATGGCGGAGCGGCTTGGGCGCGAACTGGCGGCGCGCGGATTGGTTGTGGTCAGTGGGTTGGCGCGCGGCGTAGATGCGATTTCTCACCAGGGGGCGATGGCGGTCAACGGCCGTGCTATCGGGGTGCTGGGAACGGGCATCAACGTCTGCTACCCGAAGGAAAACAAGAAGCTATACGAGAAGGTGTTACAGCGCGGGGCGATCATCAGCGAATTTCCGCTCGGAACGCATCCTGCGCCTGAGAATTTCCCAATTCGGAACCGGATCGTGGCGGGGATGCCGGTTGGGGTGGTGGTCGTGGAGGGTGCGCAGTACAGCGGGTCGTTGATCACCGCCCGGCTTGCGATGGAGTTCGGTCGAGAGGTGTTCGCTGTGCCTGGCAACGTGACCCAGCCTGTGAGCTTTGCTCCGAACCAACTCATTCGGCAGGGGGCCAAGCTCGTCACGAACGGAGAAGACGTAATCGAGGATCTGCCGACGCCGATACGCGCGGCGCTGGTCCGGGCCGAGGCACCCGAGGCGGAGCAGCGCAATCTACTCGCGGCCGCCTGCCTGAATTCCTCCGAGAAGAAAATCTATGAATTGCTTACCACCGACCAGCCAGTGCATATTGATGACATCATGGAGCGAAGCGGCTTGAACTCATCCGAGGTTCTGGCTACCCTTTTTGACCTGGAGATGAAAGGGATCGTAAGACAACTGCCCGGTAAGCAGTTTGCAAAGGTCCTGCTGTAGGTCCCGGAAACCATTGTAATCATTGAAGTTGCAGGTCGTCGCGGAATCGCAATGAATCCGCTTGGCCGTTTGCCGCATCTTGTTAAGTTAGTGAGAAGGACACAGTACCCGTTCGCGAGCCTTCCCGCGAGAGAATTCGGAGTTACAAACAAGAGATGGGACGTTCTTTAGTTATCGTGGAATCGCCTGCCAAGGCGAAAACGATCAACAAGTATTTAGGACGGGATTACACCGTCAAAGCGTCGATCGGCCACGTCATGGACCTGCCGAAAAAGACGATCGGCATACGCTTGCCCGATGAACCGAAAAAAAAGAAGAAGAAAAGCAAGCGGAAGGGCAAGGTCGAAGAGAAGCCGCAAAAGCCGATTTCGATCGACGACGCCAAGATTTTTGAACCTACCCTGGAGATCATCTACGGTAAGGGCAAGGTCATCAATGATTTAAGGAAATCGGCGGCGAACGCGGATGCCGTCTACCTGGCGGGCGACCCGGACCGTGAAGGGGAAGCGATCTCCGCTCACTTGCGCATGGTGCTGACCAAGCCCAGCAAGTACGAAGAGGCTGAACCATCGGGAAATGGCCGTTTTGGGAAAAACGGCAATGGAAACGGTAAGGACGCCAAAGCCGAGGCGGAAGCCGCTGAGGAAGTGAAGGGCAAGGGCGCCAAAGGCAAAAAGGGCAAAGCCGGCAAAAAGGAAGATAAGGACGAGATCGAAGTTCCGGCAATCGACCCGAAGAAAATATTCCGGGTCACGTTTAACGAAATCACGCCGAAGGCGATTCGGGCGGCGTTTGAGAAGCCGCGGCAGATCGATACGAGCCTGGTCGATGCGCAGCAGGCGCGCCGGGTTCTCGATCGCATCGTCGGCTATAAGGTGTCGCCACTGCTGTGGGACAAAGTCCGACGCGGGCTTTCCGCGGGGCGCGTCCAGACGGTTGCGGTTCGGCTGATTGTCGAACGCGAGCAAGAGATACGCGCGTTCGTTCCGGTCGAGTATTGGTCGATTCACGCGATGCTGGATGCCGGGCAGCCGCCGATCTTCGAAGCCAAGCTGTCGAAGTTCAAAGGCGAGGATATTGAGGTCTCGAATCAGGAAGCCGCCGACAAAATAGTAGCGGCGGTGAGCAAGGCGAAGTGGCAAGTCGCGTCGGTCAACCAGCGCGAGAAGAAGCGGAATCCGCCGCCGCCGTTTACAACTTCGAAATTGCAGCAG
Source organism: Candidatus Acidiferrum sp. (assembly GCA_036266605.1). Classification (GTDB taxonomy): domain Bacteria; phylum Acidobacteriota; class Terriglobia; order Acidiferrales; family UBA7541; genus Acidiferrum. The sequence continues at coordinate 2,433 of DATAMU010000034.1, forward strand.
GCTTCGTATAACCGGCTGAGGTATACCGCGAAGCGCACGATGGGCATCGCGCAGCGGCTGTATGAAGGCGTCGATCTAGGTGAAGAAGGATCGGTTGCGCTGATCACCTACATGCGTACGGATTCGGTCAACGTTTCGGCTGACGCGCTGTCGCAGGTGCGCGAACTGATTCCGGAAAAGTTTGGGTCGAGCTATCTGCCGGAGAAGCCGAACTTCTATAAGTCGAAGAAAGACGCGCAGGAAGCTCACGAAGCGGTGCGTCCGACCGATGTTTCGCGGACACCGGAAGATGTTCGCAAATATCTCGATGACGATTTGTTCAAGCTCTATCAGTTGATTTGGCAACGGTTTGTCGCGTCGCAGATGATGCCGGCGGTGTTCGATCAGACGACGATCGACATTTCGGCGGGCGACTACACGTTCCGCGCGACCGGTTCAGTCCAGAAATTCGACGGCTACCTGCGCGTTTACCAGACGCCGGCGGCTGTCACCGATCGCGATGACGACGAAAAGGATGACGACGGAGAAGGCAAGAATTTGCCGCGTGTGGAAGAGGGCCAGGTTCTGCGGCTCGATCAAATTCGGCCCGACCAACACTTCACTGAGCCGCCGCCGCGCTATACCGAAGCGACGCTGGTGAAAGAACTGGAAGAAAAAGGCATCGGCCGTCCTTCGACGTACGCGTCGATTATTTCGACGATCGTCGAGCGCGAGTACGTTCGCAAAGATCAGGGCCGCTTCACGCCAACGATGCTGGGCGAACGTGTGAATGCGCTGCTCGTGAAGAGCTTCGATGACGTTTTCGACGCGACGTTCACAGCCCGCCTCGAAGAAGAGCTCGACGAAATTGAAGAAGGCAAGCTGCCCTGGCGCGATGC